>CACZSE010000064.1 GCA_902783735.1 uncultured Lachnospiraceae bacterium | reverse complement strand
GTTGTTCCATCTTTATATTTTACCACATCTGTAGTAGGCTCCAGTAAAACAGCTCCGTCTTTCTGTGCATCGGCTGCAAGACCGGGAAACAGATTAACGATATTTTTTGAACCCAGACTTACATGCAATGTCATCTCACCGTTCTTAACGGTAAGTTCACCCTTTCCGTCCATTGCCTCGTTTACCTTAAACATTGAGCTGTCGGTTTTAAATTCAGCACTGTAAGTACCATCTGCCGGTATTGCGGCGTCAGTCTTTTTTGTTACGGTTCCGACATTTTTTACAGCCTCTGCTGTGTGCTCAACATAGAGCTTTTGAACTTCTTCTATCCTTCCGAGACCTGCGATCTGGCATTCGATGCTCTCAAATGAACCATCAGCAGTAAACATGCTCTTCCAAGAATCCTCCTCATCACCTGCCATATCATTGTTTGCATGATCACCTGCAACTACCATGAGCGGACGTAAGATAACTTTCTTATAACCTGCTGTCTTAACAGCCTCAATGATGTTTTCACAAGCAGTCTCTTCGGGTTCTCCTTCAACAGTGCCTACAAATACATTTTTATATCCCAACTTCTGCATCTGAGTAGCCATCTGGCTGTAGCTTACTTTTGCTGTATGAGCTGTTCCGTGACCCATGAACACGAAAGCCGCTCCGTCCTTGCCCGCTGCATCGATCGAATCATAGCCTGCTTCCTTTACAGCCGCAGCACATACTGCTTCGGCAACTGCTTTCTTATCGGCGTTTATAACAGTTGCATCTTCTCCGACTTCGCCTAAGAGAGGCTCTGCAACCGCAATGCTCTCAAATTTATCGGCATAATTCTCAAGTGCCTGCATAAGCTCATCATATTCAGCGCCGTGCATAAGATGCGTCGGCTGAACAATGAGATTCTTTACACCGTTACTTACCGCTCTTTCAAGAGCCTGATCCATGTTGTCGATCTTTTCAGCATCTCTTGCCTGAACGTGGTTGATTATGATCTGTGCGGTAAATGCTCTTCTTACAGCCCAATCGGGATTTGCAGCCTGAATAGCCTTTTCAACGCTTCCTATATCCTGAACACGGCTGTCATTAAATGATGTACCGAAGCTTACGACAAGTATCTCGTTTTCTCCGATGTTATCGCTGTTTAACGGATCATCTTTTGAAGCATCTCCGGTATCTCTTCCGAAATAATCGGGATCGGCGTTTTCACCTTCAACAAGTTCCTTTTGAGCATCGGTGAGCTCATCCCATGCTTTCTTTGCCTGTTCACAAAGAGCATCGGTCTCATCGGTTCTTTCCTGAACATAAATAGCGTCTATAAGCTCGGCTACAGCAGCTGCCTTTTCTTCGTCGCTTAGTTCTACCGTCTCTTCTTCTGCAGCATCTTCTACTGTCTCAACAACTTCCTGCGTTTCTTCAACTGCCTCATTTACGGTATCTTCAACCGTATCTGTCACCTCACTGCCACAGCCGCTCATCATTGACATTGCGGTTACCGCGGCAAGAAGCAAGACCATCAATCTTTTCTTCATAATGATTCTCCTCTTTTATATAAATATTTTAACTCTATGAGTTAATGTTCAAATAAAAAACACCTCCGACATAAACCGGAGGTGATTGATCTTAGACAACACAAATAAAGGGATCTCTCCCTGTAAATCAGTACGATCAATTACTCGTGATCCGGAATATATCTTCCTGTACCGATAACCGGCAGGTCTCCTGGCTCATATATCAACATACGGACATCTGCCTTCCCGGATACCCAGTGACTTTTGATGGTTTACATAACACAACCACCAAAAACGATGAACGTACTCCTTACTCACAGTGACGAGATCGCACAGGACTTACACCTGTTTCCCTTTTAACCCTTATCACAAAACAATTATGATAACGGCACCGTTTACCTTTCTGTATGAAACTTTTCAAATTGTATCACAGAGCCTTTTTTTATTCAACCCTATTTACGACATAATCCTGAGCTTCAACAGCTTTGGACAAAACATCATCATCCACTTCTGAACTAAGGGTAACTACTGCAGTTCCTTCCTTATGACTGACAGTCGCACTCGCAACCCCTTCTATAGCCTCAAGAGTCTTTTTAACTCTTGCTTCACAATGTTCACACATCATGCCTTCAATGTACATTGTCTTAGTCATTATACTTTCCTCCTTATTAATTCTGTCTTTCTCATTTTTTATGTCTATAATATCACCTTCTACAGGTTTTATCATCTTATCCCGGCCGGCATCAAATACTTTATAGAGATTTAATCTTAAAGCATTACTCACAACAAAAAAGCTTGAAAAGCTCATGGCGGCCGCAGCAAAAGTCGGATTCAGCCCAAATCCGAGCAGTCCGGTAAAGACACCTGCTGCAAGAGGGATACCCAAAACATTATATATAAAGGCCCAGAAAAGATTTTCATGAATGTTTTTGAGCACAACCCTTCCCAATCTGATCGCTGCGGGAACCGATCTGAGTCCTTCCTTCATGAGAACAACATCTGCGGAATCTGCCGCTATGTCGGTACCACCGCCTATCGCCATTCCAACATCTGCTGCAGTAAGTGCCGGTGCGTCATTAATACCGTCACCTACCATTACTACAAGGCCATGCTTTTTAAGGTTTTCTACCACTGACGCTTTATCGGACGGAAGAACATCGGAGATCACATCGTTTATACCGGCTTCTTTTGCAATAGCACTTGCGGTAAGCTTATTATCTCCGGTTAACATAACTACTCGGATTCCCTGATCCTTCAATTCTGCTATCGCTTCCTTTGCATCATTTCTTATACTGTCAGCTATACCGATCAAACCAAGCAATTCTGTTGAATCATCATTCTGTAAAACAAAAGCTATAGGAGTCTTTCCGTTGATACTCAAGCTGTCGGCTTTCTGTTTTATGTCAACCGCGATCTCATTTCCCGCAATATCTGATATATATGAAATACTTCCTGCCAGTATCTTTTTACCGTTTATAACGCCCTTTAGGCCGCTTCCGGTTATGACCTCAAATGAATCCGTATCATAGGGTGATATCCCCTTCTCAGTTGCATATCTGACAACAGCCTTTGCAAGAGGGTGCTCACTTTTATTCTCGAGCGAAAAAGCGATCTTAATGAATTCTTCTTTGCTCATTTTCCCAACAGGGATAATATCGGTCACCTCCGGAGTGCCCGTCGTTACGGTACCTGTCTTATCGAGCACCACGATCTTTGTCTTTCCCGCATATTCCAAAGCAGATGCATTTTTATAGAGAATACCGTTCTTTGCACCCATCCCGCTTCCGACCATGATCGCTACCGGTGTGGCTAATCCCAGAGCACATGGGCAGCTTATGACAAGTACACTTACCGCTCTGGCTAAAGAAAAGCCTGTGTCCTTACCTGCTATCATCCAAACAATGAATGTCAGAACCGCTATAGAGATAACTACCGGAACAAACACCCCCGAAACTTTATCCGCCACCTTTGCTATCGGCGCCTTGGTCGCAGCAGTATCACTGACAAGCTTAATGATCTGGGAAAGCGTGGTGTCCTTTCCCACTCTTACAGCCCGACATTTGATATATCCGTTTGTATTTATGGTCGCGGCGCTTACATTATCTCCTGCGGTTTTATCTACAGGTATGCTCTCGCCGGTCAGGGCGGACTCGTCTATTGATGTATTTCCTTCGATTATGACAGCATCCAGTGGTATGCTCTCGCCGGGCTTAACTTCAAAAACATCTCCGACAACAGCTTTGGAGATCTCTATATTCTGAGTTTTGTCATTTCTTATCACGTTCACCGTTTTGGGCATAAGACTGATCAGACCTTTTAATGCATCAGTAGTCTTCCCCTTAGAACGGGATTCGAGCATCTTTCCTACCGTTATAAGTGCCAGTATCATTGCTGCCGATTCAAAGTAAAACTCATCCATATATATCATGGCCGAGTCCGGCCCTGACTTTACAACAGCATCAGTCATTAAAAACAGCATCCATGTACTGTAGATATATGAGGCTCCCGATCCAAGTGCCACAAGTGTATCCATGTTGGGCGCACCGTGAATGAGTCCCTTAAAACCGCTTATAAAAAACTTCTGATTTATGACCATGACGGCTGTTGCGATAAGAAGCTGTACAAGTCCCATGGCAACATGATTGCCTTCAAACCATGAAGGAATGGGAAACCCGAACATCATATGTCCCATAGAAAAATACATAAGTAAGACAACCAGGACGACCGACGTTATGAGTCTCTTTTTTATCTTCGGTGTTTCTTTATCTTCAAGTCTGTTCTGCGTAGTAATACTTCTTTCATCAGCAGAAAACGGGTCCGTTTTTAATGAGGCGCCGTAACCGGCATCTTCTACTGCTTTTATAATACTTTCGTGCGAAGCGGTTCCCTCTACCGACATGGAATTCGTCAGCAGACTCACGGCACAGCTTTCTACTCCCTCCAACCTGCCTACCGCTTTTTCCACTCTCGCCTGGCATGCGGCACAACTCATGCCTGTTACATTATACTGATCCATATCAAATCCTTTTCCAATTAAATATCCTCCCTGAAATCCCGGGAGGATACATTTACAACGTTATATCAGTATACCGTTGCAGTGATCGATCTCGTGCTGAATGATCTGCGCACTCCAACCTGTATATTTCTGTTTTTGAGACTTAAAGTCTCTGTCAAGATACTCGACCTCTATTTCAAAATATCTTCTGGTCTCTTTAGGCTCTCCCGCAAGAGAAAGGCACCCTTCGGTAGTCATGAACGGCTTACTCTTTGAGACTATCTGCGGATTGATCATTACAAGCTGACCCATGCCTACATTGATGGCAATGATACTCTTTTTCTCTCCTATCATGTTTGCCGCCATACCGACGCAGTCCTTCTCATTGGCTTTGAGCGTATCTATCAGATCGGTTATGATATGGGCATCCTTTTCGGTTGCCGGATCTGACTTTTGTGCAAGAAATATGGGATCGTGTATTATCTTTTTTACCATTTGGTTCTTCTCTCTTTTCTAAAGCTTAAATATTTCGCTATTATGCATAAACAGGTTCAAAATCGTCTGCTCCGTGTCCGCATGTCGGGCAGATATAGTCCTTAGGAAGCTCACTTCCCTCATAGACAAATCCGCATATCTTACAGCGCCATGCCACGATCTTTTTATCCTCCGGCTTTTGCTGCGGTTTGGGCTTAACCCTGTTCTGATAATCGGCATATGTAAGCGGTCCGTTCTCACTTAAGACCTTTGCGTCATCGATCACTGCTATAAACATGGTATGAGTACCAAGGTCTATGCTGTCAACGACCGTTGCACTGATCATGGCACAGCTCATCCAACCCATATAGGGGATCCCTTTATCATCGAGAGGCATCTTAAGTGAATCGAATTTGTCCACATTTCTTCCCGACTGCATACCGAAATGCTTAATAGTCTCAAAAGAGCAGGAATCATCTAACATGCTGAGTGTAAATACACCGCTTTTTTTGATCAGCTCACATGTATAATTGCTGTTGATGCAGCTGATGGCTATTCTTACGGGATCTCCCGCAACCTGCATGCAGGTATTGGTTATACATCCGTTTGTCTTTCCGTCGGCCGTAGTAGCCAACATAAATACACCGTATGACAGTTTGTATAATGCTTTTTGATCCATGCTGTAACCCTCCTTGTTATTTGCCTTTTACCCCTGTAATCCTGCAGACTGTCGGATCATATCCTCTACAACGATATCGTATATCTCTCCGACGCTGTTACAATATTCAAGGATCTTCCAAGGCTCATTTGTATGAAAATGTATCTTTATAAGATCCTCATCTCCTGCAGCTATAAGTGAATTGCCTTCAAAATGTGAAGTGATATAATCTGCGATCTCGTCTTCATCAAGATCCTCAGCCCTTCTGTCAATCAACAGCTGCGTATCATATCGATATGCAAACTGATCGTCCTCGGCATCAATGCTTTGTATTGGTTCCATTAATAATCCTCCTGTACAGCTTTTCTTTTCAAAATACTATATTTATATGATCCGATCACGAAAAGTCAGATATTATTATACATCATTTTTGAACTACGTGTAACACAGCATGGAATCATCTATGTCACAAACATGAGCAAATCTCATGCTTCTTCCCCTTGTTATGTAAACTAACTAGTGTATCCTGTTCATCCATATCCGGGCAAGCTTTGGCCAAAGGC
>CACZSE010000063.1 GCA_902783735.1 uncultured Lachnospiraceae bacterium | reverse complement strand
TTACCCGGAGACCTTCAGTCAAAGGTCGATCCGTATTTAAGACCGCTCTATGATGCTCTTTATCAGATAATGGGAGCCGATGCGTTCTTAAAGAATATGGAAAAGGGCCTTATTGAAGTTGCGCCGTTGGCATATATGCGAGGAAGAACTCTTGACAATGCATATATCATTCTCGATGAGGCTCAAAATACCACGCCTGCGCAGATGAAGATGTTCCTTACACGTATCGGATTCGGATCAAAGGTTATCGTTACCGGTGATGCAAGCCAGAAGGATCTTCCGGTCGGACAGAAATCGGGTCTTGATGTAGCGGTAAAGGTCCTAAGTAAGATCGACGGTATAAGCATATGCAGATTGTCCAGCAAGGACGTTGTCAGACATCCTCTGGTTCAAAAGATAGTTAAAGCATATGATTCATATGAAGCGGGTCTTAACAATAAGAAAAATGAAAAAAGGCGTTTTGACAGATGAAGATTTATTTGGAAAACGAAGTTTTGGCTGAATTTGATTTTGATCACGAAAAGGTTGCCGATGATGTATGCGCGGCGGTCCTTGATCAGGAGAATTGTCCCTTTGACTGTGAGATAAATATTCTCATTACCGACGATGAGGGCATTCATGCGATCAATAAAGAAGCAAGAGGGATTGACAGTCCGACGGATGTCCTGTCATTTCCGGGACTGTTTTTTGAAAAGCCGGGAGAGTTTAATAAAGATGATCTCGATATAGCGGATAATTACGATCCCGAAAACGGATTGTTGAATCTGGGAGACATAGTACTGTCCTATGACAGGATAGTTAAGCAGGCAGAAGAATTTGGTCATTCGATCAAAAGGGAGTATGCTTTTCTCATTACTCACAGCATGCTGCATCTGTGCGGATATGATCATATGAATGATGATGACGCGGCTCTTATGCAGCAAAGACAGAGGATGGTTTTGGAAAAGCTGAACATTTCCAGGGGGTAGCTGATGAACAACAAAAGATTGCTTGATTTTTTCGGATATTTAAGCTTTTTGATCTATTTCATCATTGTATTTATTAAAACAGGCATGATCGGCGGAGGACTTCTGGGCCTTACGCTGTTACTTTATTATGTTATTTATATTGTCTTTATTGACGGCGTCGGAAATACAATGGCAAGAATGGTTGCCGTAAGGATAAAAAGAGGATTCAAAGACAATGCAAGGAAGATATTCGGCTATGTCATGTTCTATACCTTCCTCGCGGGAACGGCAGCCCTTGCGGGTTTTGTACTTGCCGGCAACGATATTTCGGATAAGCTTTTTTCCAATGAAGGTACGGGAGCGGTTGTCAGTATAATAGGATTATTATTCCTTATACACGGTCTATCGCATAACATTAAGTGTTATTACATAGGATGCGGAGGCCACATACTGCTTTTTATCGCAGATATCGTGAGCATGATCCTTTTGCCAGTGGGAACACTTTATGTGATCGACCTCTTTTTGGAGCATGGAACAAAGGTTGCGGCTATCAAAAATGATACCATGATGACAGGTATTTACGGCGCGATAGGAGCCATGCTTGTTTTGTGCGCCGCAAACCTGTTAAGGCTTTTAATATTGCTCGCGGGTTTAAGAAGCGTCACCAGAGCTGAGAATTACTCATTCAATGAAGTAAGGACAAAGGATGGTGTAAGAACCTTCTTAAGAAGCTTTTTCCCCGAATATATCAAATATCTCAGAAAAAATATCGCAGTTCCGCTGATGCTCTTTATAAATGCCATGATCTATTCAAGAGTAGGATTCTCGACAGGAGTTTCACGAGAGGATGTATATTCCCAAATAGGCTGTATATTGGGGCCAGGACTGGCATTTTGTTTCTTCTTTATCAAGAACTATAACAGCTATGCAACCATAATGCAGGCGAAATTAAAGAGTGGATTTAAGAAAGAAGACAGAAAAGGCGTCACAACAAGGTTTAATTCATATGCTAAGAATGTTGTTATAATCGTCATTCCGTTGTTTATTACAATGCTAATAATGGCGGGCGCCGTATCCGGTGGGATATTTAAGGCATCTTCCGATGAGATCACAAAGCTTGGTATGCTCGCCTCACTTATATTTTTGTTCTCTTCTTTGGATGCATTTTTCTATGCGGGGCTTCGTGCAACAGGCTTTGATACCATAGGATTTTTGGGAGAGATAGCGGGATTTGTCCTTGCGCTTGTTTATGTTTTGATGTCATCGAGAAGCGGTATAAAGATGAGCATATTTGTCGCGTCGCTTATCATTTTCTTTGCTGTGGCTATGCTCATTCACGGTTTCTTTGCATTAAGCAACATAGGTTTAAGGTCTTACGATCTTGGTGCAAAGACCATTAAGGTCATCATTTCCGCTTTGCCGATGCTCATTGTGGAATTGCTGCTGGTTAAGTTAGTTACCATGAATGCACTTATAATTGCCATTACCGTTTTGGTCGGATATTTACTCTATTTCCTCATACTCGTTCTGACAAGAGGTATGAATCAAAAGGAACTTGGAGGACTTCAGGGAGCGTTTATATATTATCCCATTAACTTTTTCATGGGAATGTTTCACATTAGATAGGTTTATATGATAAGGATCGGACAGATAAAGATATCCTGCGGTATATCACGCAAAGATCATAAAAAGATCTTAATTAAAAAAGCATCAAAAATGCTGAATTTGAAAGAAAGCGGCATAAAAGAGCTGTCGATCGTAAAAAGATCTTTGGATGCAAGAAAAAAGCCCGATATCTTTTGGGTCTATACGGTAGATGTTAAGGTATCGGATGAAGCTGATATCCTTCGTAAGATAAAGGGCGTATCTGCTGTTTGTACAAAGGATTATGATTTTGGCTATAATGCATCGCAAACGACAGAAACGTTTAAAAGACCGGTCATTGTCGGACTCGGACCGGCAGGATTGTTCTGTGCTTATTTTCTTGCAAAAGCGGGATTTAAGCCCATAATCCTTGAACGTGGAAAATGTGTTGAAGAGCGTATAAAGGATGTGGAAGCATACTGGAATAGCGGCATTCTTGATACCGAATCCAACGTTCAATTCGGAGAAGGCGGTGCGGGAACATTTTCCGACGGAAAATTAAATACACTTATTAAAGACAGAGATGGCAGAAATAAGGAAGTATTGAAGATATTTGCCATGCATGGTGCTGATGAGGATATTTTGTACGACAATAAGCCTCATATCGGGACCGATAAACTGATAGATGTTGTCTCTTCGATGAGAAAGAGCATATTGTCTTACGGGGCGGAAATATATTATGAGCACAGGGCAAATTCATTTTCGTATAAGAATGGTCATATCTGCGGTGTATACGCAAAAGACAGATTTTTTGAGACAGATAATGTGATACTGGCTGTAGGACACAGTGCCAGAGATACATTTGAAGTTCTTTTAAAGGATAATATAAACTTATCGCCGAAAGCGTTTGCGGTAGGCTTCAGGGTCATGCATCCACAGGATATCATCGACGAAAATCAATACGGGATTGCTTTTGAAAGTGAAGATCTGCCTGTGGCAAGTTATAAACTTGCAGCGGATGCACAAAACAGAGGTGTATATTCTTTCTGTATGTGCCCGGGAGGTTATGTTGTTAATGCTTCCTCCGAGACCGGCCATACTGCCGTAAACGGTATGAGCTATCACGACAGAGGTTCAAAGGTGGCCAACAGTGCCATTGTTGTTCAGGTAACGGAAGAAGACTTTGACGGTACAGATCCGCTTTCGGGCATGAGATTTCAAAGAGATATCGAAAAGAAAGCCTTTGAGCTTGCTAAGGGAAAGATCCCGTTACAAAGGTACGGCGATTTTAAAAACAGCGTCGATCCAAATACCGGTTTTGAGGCAGTACTTGAATTTGAGCCTGCCTGCAAAGGAGACTATGAATATTGCGATCTGAGTGTTATAATGCCTCAGGAAATAAATAAGTCATTTGTTTGCGGAATGGAACAGTTTTCAAAAAAGATAAAGCATTTCAATGATGCAAATGTGATAATGGCAGGCGTTGAGAGCAGAACCTCATCGCCCGTAAGGATAAACAGGGACGAAAACGGCATGAGTAATATAAGGGGCCTTTTTCCCTGCGGTGAAGGTGCGGGCTATGCCGGCGGAATAACCAGTGCAGCCATGGATGGTATATACATAGCCGAAAAGGTTGCATTAAGGATAATAAAAGGAGTATAAACAACATATTATGGAAAATTATCGTGAGGCTGTAAAAGATAAGCAAAGGATTGTCATTAAGATCGGTTCTTCTTCTTTGCAGCACCCTCAAACAGGAGATCTTGACTATACAAAGCTCGATGTCCTTGTGCGTGAACTTTGCAATCTGAGAAATCAGGGGAAGGATGTTGTTCTCGTAAGTTCGGGAGCTATAGCTGTCGGCAAGAAGGCTATAGGACAATTTGCCGTTACTCTGGAAAGCAAGAATATGGGCTTTAAGCAGGCCTGTGCCGCAATAGGACAGGCACGTCTTATGATGACCTATCAGAAGCTGTTTTCAGAATATAATCAGATAGCTGCCCAGATACTTATGACAAAAAACATACTTACCGACGATGTGAACAGAACAAATGCTTACAATACATTTACCGAGCTTTTAAGACTCGGTGTCATTCCGATCGTAAATGAAAACGATACGGTTTCAACCTATGAGATACGTCTGGACGAGGATGACGTACTGATAGGCGACAATGATACATTGAGTGCTATAGTTGCAAGCCTTATCGGTGCGGATCTTCTTATACTCTTATCCGATATAGACGGTCTTTATACCGATGATCCGAGAAAGAATCCCAATACAAAATTTATTGAATATGTTGAAAAGCTCGACGATACCTACATGAGCATGGGAAAGGCTTCTACCGGTTCGAGCGTCGGTACAGGCGGCATGAATACCAAGATGAACGCCGCAAAGATAGCTACAAGTGCAGGAGCTGACATGATAATAGCAAACAGCAAGGATATTAGGATCATTCACCGTATCATGGACGGAAGGAATATAGGGACCTTCTTTGCCGCAAATGAGGACAAAAACTTCAATATTTTGGATTTTATAAACAATAAATAGGAATTTTATTATGAACATGGATGAAAAGATAGCCCGTATCAATGAGCTATATCATAAGTCTAAAAGCGAAGAGGGGCTGACCGAAGCAGAGAAAACGGAGCAGGCTGCGCTCAGAAAAGATTATATTGACAGTATAAAGAGAAACTTAAGATCTCAGCTTAACAATATCAATATACAGAACGAAGACGGCAGCATAACAAATCTGGGTAAGAAATTTGGAAACAGATAAAAGAACGATACGCAAGGAAATACTTAAACTAAGAAACTCATTAAGCGAAGAAATGAGGGCTTACTACAGCAGCATCATTTCTGAAAAGGTAAAGAAGCTGCCGGCATACGATCATTTTCAAGACATTCTTATTTATGCTTCATATCAGAGTGAAGTCATAACCGATGACATCATCGACGATGCTCTGAAAAAGGGAAAGAATGTTTATCTTCCCAGGGTAGAAGGGGAAGATATGAGTTTTTATATGATCGGTTCAAGGGATGAACTGATAAGCGGCTCTTACGGTATAAGAGAACCCGAACCCGATGAAAACAAAAGATTTAATAAAGAAAAAGCACTCATGATAATGCCTCTGTCGGTATTTGACAGACAGGGAAACAGACTGGGATACGGAAAAGGCTTTTATGATCGTTTTTTGAGCATACATAAGGGAATATATAAGATCGGTATCGCATACCGTATTCAGGAACATGAGATCGTTCCCGAAAAGACCGATATTAAGATGGATATGATCGAAACGGACAAAGAATCGATCGTTTTAAATGAATATAAAGAGGTAGAGCATGACAGATTTTAAACAGATAGCAGTTATAGCAAAACAGGCTAAGTACAGCATGAACGTACTTGACACCGAAAAAAAGAATGAGGTGCTGATCAAAGCATCGCAAAATCTGATCAAAGACAGTGAAGAGATCTTAAAAGCCAATGAGATCGATGTAAATAAAGCTGTTGCCGCAGGCATGAATGAAGGCCGCTTAGACAGACTGAAACTTAATATGGCGAGGATCGAAGCCATGGCCGAAGGCCTCAGACAGGTAAGTGAGTTACCCGATCCTGTCGGGATCGTTTTGGATGAACATACTCATAAAAACGGAATGAAGATCACGAAGGTTTCCACACCTTTCGGTATTGTCGGGATCATTTATGAAAACAGACCAAATGTTACGGCCGATGCATGGGCACTTACATTTAAGGCCGGAAACGTTGTTATATTAAAAGGCGCAAGTGATGCATTAAATTCCAACAAAGCAATAACCGAGAGCATAAAAGGCTCTTTAAGAGAATGCGGTGTGGATGAAAATGCGATAATACTCATTACAGATACAGACAGGGCTGTTACGGAAGAATTTATGAAGCAGAAGAGCTTTGTGGATGTTCTTATACCCAGAGGCGGAGCGGGGCTTATAAAGACCGTTGTTGAAAACAGC
>CACZSE010000062.1 GCA_902783735.1 uncultured Lachnospiraceae bacterium | reverse complement strand
GCCGACAGGATACTTGAACTTAAAGATAAAAGTTTTACCGAATATTTGGGAAATTACGATTATTATCTGGAAAAACGCGATCAGATAAAAGCATACACAAACTCAGCTTCTTCAGATAACAAAAATGTATCCGACCGTTCTTCGGATCAGGCATTACAAGCCGCAAATGACAGTAAATCCGACTGGAAAGCTCAAAAGGAATTGCAGGCCCAAAAAAGAAAGGTTCAAAACAGATTAACTGAGATCGAGAAAAAGATCGCGGAACTTGAAAGTGAAAAAGAATCGCTTGAAAAAGCATTGGCTGACCCGGTCAATTCTTATAATTCCGCAAAACTGAATGAACTTACATCAAAGCTTGCTCAAGCGGATGATGCTCTCCTGCCTCTCATGGATGAATGGGAACAGGTAAGTGAAGAACTTGAAAAGTATTAAAAAAGGACTCGTATGAGTCCTTTTTTTTAATCCGATCAATCCGCAAGAACCTGCGTAAGTGACCTTTCTACATTTTCGGTCACACCTCTCATCATGTTGACCGAAGCTGTTGTTTCTTCTGTAGAAGCTACGAGAGTTTCGGCACTTTCATTTACGCTGCCGATTATCTCTTTCAATTTATCGGTTTCCTTAACAAGAAGCGCAACGGTCTCTTTAATTCCGTTATTGTTCTTGTTACTGTCATCAGCAGTGATCTTTGAACCCTCTGCGAGTTTTTTGATCTCCTCCGCAACAACCGCAAATCCACGTCCCACGTCTCCCGCACGTGCGGCTTCTATCGAAGCATTTAAAGCCAAGAGATTAGTCTGCTCGGATATTGCGATAACATTTTCATTGTTTGCTTCAAGCTTTGAAAGACAATCTTCGATCTTTGCTATTACATCCTTAAGATTTTGAGCAAAAGAATCAACCTCGGTCATTGACTGCGAGATATCGGTTGTCTGCAAAGCATTGTCCGCGCTCGTCTTTTCTATCTGTTCTATGGAATCGAGAAGATTTTTGAAGTCCTCTTTTATCTCATTGGCGATCGATGCTTTCTTTTCGCTCATCTCGTCATGAGCTCTCTTAACTTCATCTGCTAACGATACGGCCTTATCCTTCTCTTCGTAAGCTCTGTCCTTGATATAATGAACGCAGTTATGATGATGAGAGAATCCGTTATATATAGCTACCGCCATATCATGACATGAGTCATAGCCGCAGCATCCGCAGTCTATGCTGCGCTTCTCGGGCGTATCTTTATGAAGCTTTGCATAGATCTTCTCAAGCTCGGCCTTGTCCGGATCCTTAACTTTACATTTTTCGCTTCTGTCAGTATATTTTCTTAAGAAATCATCAAGTCTTAAAGAATCAAACTGTTTATTTAAATACTCAAGTCTCTTAGCCGGTGAGCTTATCCTGCTCCATGCCGACTTCTTATACTCATTTTTGCTGCCGGCCCGTATCTTTTGTATATTAATGAATACGTCCTCGTTCAACGTCTTTCTGTTATCTACACCTGTTCCGTAAAGACAGCCGTTCGTACAGTTGAGTGCATCCACAAAAAGATAAGGAGTCTTGCAGCTTTTGATCTTGTCCTTATTACGACGAAGGTAATCATACATATGATGCTCACCTTCCATCTGTCGAACAAGCGCATCCTCTCCCAAAAGCCAGTAAACATTTTCCTTAAGTCCGCCCGGCATGGGATAAATGGAACCAAGACCATATTCTATCTCATCCTTAAAAGGCTTTGCATTTACGGGATGATCCTTCAGATATTTTACAAGGTTGGAAAACGTCAGATTATATGATACATAACCTCCGTTGTTAGGATCGTCTATCTCATTTTTCTTAGCTATGCAGGGACTGATAAAAGCAAGTTTATCGGTAACATGCATATATTTTTTCATGTATATCGCAGAGCACATCATCGGGCTCTGTACAGGCATGAGCTTATCTATAAGCTCAGGGAGGTATCTTTCTATATATCCCACAACAGCGGGACACGGTTGAGAAATACCGCCGTAAAACTTATTTTCTGTAATATATTTGATATATCCCCAGGTTGTGATATCGGCACCGAAGGAAACACTGACAAACCTGTTTACTCCCATTTCCTTGAGCTGGCCAAGATACTTTTCGTAGTCGCCGGGATAATTTGCCAAAAATGCGGGAGCGATAATGACTGATATCCTGTCACCGCGTTTAAGATCTGCAAAAAACCTTTCAACATCGTCGACATATTCTCTGGCATTGTGTTCACAAGCGTCGATACATGCACCACAGGCGATACATCTGTCGGGATCTACTTCGATTATATTTCCTCTTTCCTTCTCAACAGCGATATTGGCGCCCATGCTGCTGCAGGCTCTGATGCATTTATTACATCCTATACAATTATCATTTGTTCTGATCAATCCCATGTTGTAACCTCCTTTTTCCGTAAGATCAAAGGAAACTAGAATTTACAAAAGAAAATTACAGATTCTTTTCAAGCTGTTCTCTTATGGCCTTTATGAAATCCTGTGAGTTAAGAACCGTAACATCCTTAAGGCTTGTGATAAGTGCAAGATCTTTAGTCATCTTACCTGATTCTATCGTAGAAAGGGTGGCTTTTTCAAGTGCATCGGCAAAATTCATCAAGTCTTTATTGCCGTCAAGCTCGCCTCTCTTTCTGAGAGCTCCTGTCCACGCAAATATGGTTGCGACCGAATTTGTACTTGTCTCTTCGCCTTTAAGATGCTTGTAATAATGCCTCTGAACGGTACCGTGAGCTGCTTCATATTCATACACGCCGTCGGGAGATACAAGCACGGATGTCATCATGGCAAGTGAACCGAAAGCTGAGCTGACCATATCGCTCATAACATCACCGTCATAATTCTTGCATGCCCATATAAAGCCGCCTTTACTCTTCATTACACGTGCTACCGCATCGTCGATCAGAGTATAGAAGTATTCTATTCCAAGTTCGTCAAATTTTGCTTTATATTCTTTTTCAAAAATCTCGGCAAATATATCCTTGAAAGTATGATCGTATTTCTTTGAAATGGTATCCTTTGTTGCAAACCAGATATCCTGCTTAAGAGCTATGGCATAAGTAAAGCATGCTCTTGCAAAGCTTTCGATGGATTTATTGGTATTATGCATACCCTGAATGACACCCGCGCCCTTAAATTCATGGATCACTTCTTCCGATGTATTTCCGTTCTTATCGGTAAATACAAGCTTTGCGGTTCCTTCACCCGGTACGATGATCTCTACGTTTTTATATACATCACCGTAAGCATGTCTTGCGAGAGTGATGGGTTTTTCCCAGTTTCTTACACAGGGCTCGATCCCCTTAACGATGATGGGTGTACGGAAAACGGTTCCGTCAAGCATCGCTCTTATTGTTCCGTTGGGGCTCTTCCACATCTCTTTAAGGTCATATTCGCTCATTCTGGCCTGATTGGGCGTGATGGTCGCACATTTAACCGCTACGCCGTATTTCTTTGTAGCATTCGCACTGTCTATGGTAACCTGATCGTTTGTCTCATTTCTATGTACAAGACCGAGATCGTAATACTCTGTATTAAGGTCGATATAAGGAAGCAAAAGCTCATCCTTTATCATCTGCCAGAGGATCCTGGTCATCTCGTCTCCATCCATCTCAACGATAGGTGTTGTCATCTTAATCTTATCCATGAAATCTATTCTCCTTTTTTAGTGCCCTCATAGGCTTCTTTTAATCCGTTCTTTACCATATTATCATATGCATTGACGATATGTCGATTGGCAGCTTCCTCGGCGCGGTCCTCATCCCCCGCTTTGATAGCCTCCATGATCTCTCTGTGCTCTTTCGTAGACTCGGTACTTCTCTTAAACTGCGAAAGAGTACGTTTTCTTACTCTTAATACATATTCATGAAAATCTCTTAACTGATGCTCAAGCATCTTGCTGTTGCATGCTTCGTAAAGGATCTCATGAAATCTGTTATCCAATGTTGCGATCTGCTCAAGGTGTCCCTTTGAAGCATGAAACTCCGACAGATAGATATTTTCTTCCATCTCTTCCAACTGCTCTTTGGAGATGTTTGTCGTGGCCCACCTTGCGGCAAGCCCCTCAAGCTTGGATCTCATCATGTAGATATCCTGGACGTCCTTAACGGTAATGCCGGTAACATAGGCGCCCTTATTCGGGATTATCTGAATGAGTCCTTCAAGCTCAAGCTGTCTGAAAGCTTCTCGTACGGGAGTCCTTGATACACCGAGCTCTTCGCCGATGGCAACTTCCTTAAGTTCTTCGTTTTCTTTATAAACACCGTTAAGTATATTATCTCTGATCTTATGATAAACCCTGCCTCTTAAGGAATACTTATCGGTGACTTCATTTTTTACGTCATAATTTGCCATATATTATACCAATTCAATTCCAAGCTTTTTGCAGTTCTTATCGATAACATGCAACAGTTCCTCATCCGTAAGGACCGTTACTCTTCCCGATTCATATTCACCGTCAACCCATTCCTTTATCTCGCGGACAAGCTGTGAATTCTTATCTACCTTTTTCTCATCCGGAAGCTTAAAATATGTATTTATCCAATGAGCTATGCCGGCAAGTCCCGAGGTATTGCTGACAGCACAAAGTACAGGTCTGTTTAAGAATTTATCCGTATCAAAAATGTTATAGATCTCTTCGTTCTTCAAAAGACCGTCGGCGTGAATGCCGGCTCTCGTAACATTGAAGTTCTTTCCCACAAAAGGTGTTCTCGGAGGGATCTTATAACCGATCTCTTTTTCATAATACTGAGCAAGTTCCGTTATGACCGTGGTATCCATGCCGTTAAGATCACCCTTTAGCTGTGCATATTCAAATACCATGGCTTCAAGAGGAGTATTACCGGTTCTCTCACCTATACCGAAAAGTGATGTATTTACGGCGCTGCATCCGTATAACCAAGCCGTGGTCGAATTAACGACAGCTTTATAGAAATCATTGTGACCATGCCACTCCAAAAGCTCGTGAGGCACTCCTCCGTTTGTATGCAGAGCATAAATGATACCCTGAACGCTTCTCGGTATGACAGCACCGGAAAAGTTAACACCATAACCCATGGTATCGCAGGCTCTTATCTTAACAGGAAGCTTATATTCATCCCTGAGCTTCATCAGTTCTACACAGAACGGAACAACAAATCCGTAGATATCGGCTCTTGTTATGTCCTCAAGATGACATCTTACGGCAATACCCTCATCAAGGCACTGTCTTACGACGCTCAGGTAATGCTCCATGGCCTGTTTTCTGGTCATCTTAAGCTTTAAGAAGATATGATAATCGGAACAGCTTACCAAAATACCGGTCTCCTTCATTCCGATCTCTTTTACGAGTTTAAAGTCTTCCTTGCTGGCTCTTATCCAGCTGGTAACTTCAGGGAATTCGTATCCTCTCTCCATACATTTATATACGGCATCCCTGTCTTTTTTGCTGTATAAGAAAAACTCACTGGCTCTGATCATTCCGTTCGGGCCGCCGAGCCTGTTTAAATAGTCATATATAGTAACGATCTGCTCAGTGCTGTAAGGAGCACG
>CACZSE010000061.1 GCA_902783735.1 uncultured Lachnospiraceae bacterium | reverse complement strand
GGCTCAATGGGCAGTTTTGCATCTTTGAAAATGGTCTTTCTCAAAAGTAAGACATTATAATCCACAAGTTTGTCTGCTATTCTGCAGAAAAACACGCATATATTGGGGATAACAGTCAAAAGTAAAGGTCTGTAAAGCATATCTTCAAGATCTAAGAACTTAGGCCATCTGTTTACGTATTTTCCGTCCTTCATGAGACATTTTCTGACAACCAGAAGATAAAGTACTGCACCGATAACTATGGAATATACTGCACCAAGGATGTTTCCAAAAGAAAAATACTGAACTCTGGCTCCCGGTTCGGTAACATGCATAAAGCCTTCTCCAAGATCTGCCACTTTATCTGCCACAATTTTAGGTACCATGCCCGATACCGGCATATACAATGCGCTGAGTGTAAGTGCGATGGTTGAAACAGGATTCATGTACTTTTTCTTATCATCAAATTCTTTTTGTTTATCCTGTGATCCGTTCTTTTCAACAAAAAGTGCCACATAGAGCTTTGTCATGTAACAAACCGTAAGACCACCGCTGATGATAAAGATCCACTCAATGATCTTCATCTCAGAGATGCTAAGTAAAAAGACGTTCTTGTGTCCTTCCAACAATGCCTCAGTGTATTCAACTATTGCCTCATGTAACAGAGTTTTGCTGATATAACCATTCCAAAGCGGGATACCGCCTATGCCCAGAGCTCCCATTAAAAATATTGCATTCAGTAAAGGTTTTTTCCTGCCAAATCCCCTTATTTCGTTGAGATCAAGAGCATGCAGGTTCATATATACGACACCTGCTGCCATGAAAAGACAGAGCTTGATCATGCTGTGATTGACCATGTGAAGCAGTGTTCCTCTGACAGCCAGCATATTCTCGTCAAATAGAAGGTCCTGCATTCCGATACCAACAAGTATGAAACCGATCTGTGATACTGAAGAGCAGGCCAAAGTACGCTTAAGATCTATACTGAACAATGCAAGAAGTGCACCTAAGAACATTGTGATCACTCCAATCAGTAAAATGAGAGTTCCCCACTTAGCATCTCCCGCAAATATCTCACAGCTTATTATGAGAACTCCGAAAATCCCTGCTTTTGTCAGAACACCGGAAAGCAGTGCACTGGCCGGTGCGGGAGCTACAGGATGTGCTTTGGGAAGCCAGATGTGAAGCGGAAAGGCACCGGCTTTGGCACCGAAACCAAAAAGCATCAGGCATCCGACAACATAAAGTTCTGTCGATCCTATATATGGCTTTATCGCTTCATTGAGTCCTGCGATATTCAAAGTTCCTGTCAGGTTATATAACATCATGAGTCCCATTAACATCACCAGGCCTCCCATAACTGCTATCGCAAGATATGTTTCGCCGGCTCTCAGGGACTCTTTTCTCTCATCCTGAACAACCCACACATATGAAGTAAAAGACATTATCTCGAAGAATAAAAATGTCGTTATCAGATCGGCCGACAAAAATACCCCGACCGTTGCCACATATGTCAGCACCGAGAAAACATAGTATCTGACCTTATTGCTGTAATGAGCCATATATTCTTTTGAAAATGCCATGGACATAAGCCACATAAAGGTCGTGATACACGTATACAGTATCCTGAACCCGTCAAACCTGAAGCTCAGCCCACTTCCACATATTCCCGATATAAAAATATCATATGTATTCATAGCACTTTCCTCGTAAAATCTATTGTAATCCTATTATCATATTAACGATGATGTAAAAACTGAGTACCGGGATGATATTCTCCCGGCGAAGACCGTATCGGGTCTCGGCACTTAACGATTCAGCCGCGAAGAGGCTGAGAGATTAGTGCCGTTAGGGCACCCGATCGAGCGGGAGCGTGTCTGAGACGGGAGAATATCATCCCGGTCCCCAGGTTTATCACAATCCTGCGATCTGTCTGAAATATTCAACAAAAGGCTGACTGTGAAGTCCAAAGATGATCACCACTATAGTAAATATCACTAATGGAAGGATCATAAGGATATTCGGATCTTTGTATTGACTGATCTTTTCGTCGTTAAAGTCATTTCCCGGTTCAAATGCCCTCATAACAATACTCATCATGTAAATAGCTGTTAAAAGTGCTGAGATGAGTAATGCACCGATCCCTATATATCCCAACCTGTTGTTGCTTTGAGCCGCTGCCGTAGCAAGATTCCATTTGCTGACAAATCCGGCAAGACCCGGCACACCCATCAAAGCTAATGATGAAACAGTAAATATGCAAAACGTGATCGGCATCCGTCTCCCGAGACCGTCAAGTTCGTGTATATAATGCTTTTCAGTCTGATGCATTATAGCCCCGGCGCAGAAGAATGAACTGATCTTCATGAAAGCATGAAATACCAGATGAGATAAAGCTCCCACCAGTCCGAGAGGAGTCATTAGAGTAACTCCGAAAAGGATATATGAAAGATTGCTGATGGTTGAATATGCAAGTCTTCTTTTCAGATGTGTTTCCTTTAACGCCTTGCTGCATCCGTAAACTATCGTAAAAACAGTAAAGAGCATGACTATGTTCTGAGCCCATGTTCCTCTTACAAAATCCGCTCCGAAGCTGTAATATGTTATGCGCATGATGGCAAATGCTCCGGATTTAACGACTGCAACGGCATGTAATAAAGCCGTAACGGGTGTAGGTGCAACACCTGCCTGAGGTAACCATCCGCTAAAGGGGAACATCGCCGCCTTAACAGAGAATCCCATAAAAGTCAGCACATAGATCAAAAGCAGGATATTTGCTCTGCCTCCCACTTTTGCCATGTCAAGTACACCGCCGTAAGTAAACTCATTGGTGGTAGAGTAAGTTATGATGAAGATCATACCGATAAACGCAAAAGCTGCTCCTCCCAATGAGTAATACAGATACTTTCTTGCCGCCAGTATAGCTTCCCTTGAAAATGAATGAATGACAAGGGGAACCGTCACAAGCGTCAAAAGCTCATAGAAACAATACAGTGAAACAAAATCTTCGGCCATTGCTATACCCAAGGTAACGCCATAGGTCATGGTATAGAACATGAAAAATATCTTTTCATGCTTTTCCTTTGTCATATACTCAAAAGAATACAACGTAGCCAGTGGCCACAGAAATGCTACCAGTGCCGAAAACACAACAGACAGTCCGTCTATCCTGAAGGATATGGACAGATTTCCCGTAAATCTTATAAATTCACAGATCTCACCGGTATTATTTATAAGTGCCAAAAAAACAAGTATGGTATTTATAAGTACCAATGACTCAATATATATACATCTTAGTTTTCTGTGCTCATTATCGATGAGAGGTATGATAAGACTTCCCAATATCGGTATGATCACTACTATTAAAGGCAGATACCTGTTCATTCTCCGTATCCCTCCCGGATCACATTAAAGTATAAGACAATTGTCTGAGATATTCGGTTAAGAATCCCGGCCAGATTCCGGGTATGACACTTAACAGACCCAGTATGATGAGTGGAATGAGCATCCACATACTTACCTTTATCTTTTTGTCATCTTCCTTAAAATCCCTGCCGGGTAAAAACCCATTTATGGTTATCGGAAGTAAATAACCGGCCGTTAACAGTGCACTTATCAGCAAAAATGTGGGACCCAGATAAGAAAATGCACCTATATCACTGTTCAGGGCGCCTATACAAAGATTCCATTTGCTGACAAATCCCGCTGTCGGGGGTATGCCTATAAGTGAAAGGCTCATGAAAGTATAACACCATAAGACTACCGGTAGCTTCTTTCCTATACCGGTAAGCTCATCTGCATATTTTTTACCTGTCTCATGAATGATTATTCCGGAAAACAAGAACAATCCTGTTTTAATGATGGCATGAAAAACAACATGCAGTATTGCACCCGTAAAAGCGACCGGATGCATGACCGTAAGCCCAAATATGATATATGAAGCCTGACTTACCGTGGAATAGGCCAGTCTCTTCTTTAATAATCTTTCTCTGTATGCAAGCATCGATCCGGCAAATACGGTAACTACGCTTAAGATCATGGTTACATACTGCACATACGTTCCGCGGATATTGTCAGGTCCTGCAATATAATATATGACCCTGATGATCCCCAATATTCCGCTCTTTACTATTATTCCCGATAAAAATGCGCTGGCAGGTGCCGGTGCAACGGGATGAGCGCTGGTAAGCCATGCATGCATCGGAAGCATGCCGCCCTTGACCGAAAAACCGAGTATCATGAAAAATACCGCCATCAAAAGCACTGACTGATTTTCGGGAGTGATATTTCCCTCCAATACTCCGGCCGGCATGAATGATATGGTATTTGCATTGGTATAAATAAAATAAATACCAAACAATACCATGTAAGCTCCGCAAAGTGAATAAAACAGGTATTTAAGAGCCGCCATATTCGCTTCTTTTGTCCCGTCATGAAAAACAAGCGGAACAGAAAAGATCGTCATCATCTCATAGAACAGATAAAAGGTTATAAGATTCGCCGAAAGATCAAGACATAAAAGTATGATCAGTGTCATGATATAGAAAAATGCGTATCTTTTGATCTTTTTATCATGTTTGAAATACCCGATCGAATAATATGCGCACAAAACCCAAATGATCAATGTTGTAACAGCAAAAATAAGCGAGATCTCATCGCATCTGAACATTATGGGCAGTCTGTCTGTTAAATTGAAAAGGACAAATGCTTTTTCGTCCATAAATAGTACACCTCGTGTTAAAAATATCAGGCTGTATCAGGCAAACATCTCCAGTCCGAGAGTGATCCAGTTTGTGATGGATCCGCTTAAAAGACCGAGAATGAAATTGATGATGACAAACATTATTATAACTACACTGTAAAGCTTCTGATCCTTAATGAGCAAAGGCTTATAGTAGGATGTTTCAACGGGAGTATATATACGTAATACCGTTTTTAAGAAATAAATAGCGTTAAGTATGGTACTTATACCCAAAACTATAAGTACAGGGAGCATCTTCCTCACATTGTTAAGGGCTGCCTGGGCAAACAATATCTTTGAGATAAATCCGGCAAAAGCCGGCAGACCTACCATGGAAAGAGATCCAACCGTAAATCCTATTCCGGCTATCACATTTCTGAAACCGGCTCCGGTCACCTCATTAAAGTGTCTGCTTCCTCCCGAAACCTCGGTAAGTCCTATGGCAGAAATAAATAAAAGTGACTTGGTAGCGGCATGTGTCAATATATGGAACACACTGGCGATCATGCCGACCTCGGTTCCCAGACCAAATCCCATGTAGATATAACCTATCTGCGCAACCGAAGAAAACGCTATCATTCTTCTGATATCCCCTTCTTTCATGGCAGATAATGAGCCGAATATCATACCTGCAAGACCGAAAACAAATAAAACATTTATGATCTTACTGTTTCTGATGATATCTAAGCCTATCACTCTGTAAAAGATCTTTATGAGAAGGAATATATACCCTTTTGATACCAGACTCGACAGTATGGCTGCAGAGCTTACGGTAGAATAGCCATATGCATCGGGCAACCACGAGTGGAACGGGAAAAGTGCACTCTTTATGGCTAGTCCCACACAGATCAGGGATATCGCAACCGTGAGCGGTACACTGTAGTTACCTCCGGCATACAGAGATATCACTTCTTCCTTTATGTTGCTCATAAGCAGATGACCGGTTATATCATATAAAAGACAAATGCTCAGCAGGATCATACCTGAACCCAAAAGGCTCATGATCATGTATCTTACGGAAGCTTCGATCGTTCTTCCGTTTTGTCTGATCATTATAAGACCGCAGGCTGCGATAGTATTTATCTCTATGAAAACATATGCGGTAAAGATATCATTGGTATAAATGAGAGCAAGAAGCGAACTTAAAAGCAGGTCATTTAATACATAATATAAGAATATCTTGTCCTCTTCCACTTCATCATGAAGCTTCTTTTCACCGCCGAGCAACGATAAAAGCATTATCAGACTGAAAACGGTGGCCATCATTGTTTCCAAAACTCCGGCTCTTATCTCATTGCCCCATGGAGCGGGAAATTTACCCATAACATATACAAATGACTGTCCGGTTCCCAATGTATACACAAAAGCAGTTGCATTTAAGGCAATAACCGTAAGCAACAGGATAGAATTGAGCATACGGGCAGCTCTTTGCTTAAGCCCGGAGCTTATTATCCCCGAAAACAGACTCATCAATATGGAGATGGCAGGAAAATTGCACACAAAATCCATCTACAGCCCCTCCTTCTTAAGTCTTAATGAGATCTCATCCAGATTCAGGGTATGATATCTTCTGTAAAGCCTTACCGTAAGTGAGAGCATGAGAGCCGTAACAGATACGGATACAACGATACCCGTAAGAACAAGTCCGCTGGGGATCGGATTGATATATGCCTCCACACTTTGGACTCCATCTGTTATGATCGGAGCCACTCTGCCTTCTATATAACCTTTTTCAGCTAAGAACATATATGTTCCGCTGTCCATGATATTTAAGCCGATTATCTTTTTTATAAGATTTTTCTGCAATAACAGATTTGCAAAACCAATACAGAAAAGGATCATGGAAACGGCTTCGCCGTAATTCGCAAGAAGATTAGGTCCCATTTTACATTCCTCCTCTTCTGAACAGTGCAAAAAACGCATACATGGTACATGCTACTTCGATACCGACTGCAATGTTTATCGGAAGTATGATCCCACTGCTTAAAATGTGTCCCGGTATTCCAAGCGGGATATGGTTGTTTATGCCGTTTGCTCCGGTTATGTAAAAATATGAACCGATCAACCCGTACATGCAAAGAGCCGTGATCTTTGCGATCTTATATATATGTTCATTGAACCACTTTCCGGTCATTCCAAATCCAAACGCATTTACATATAAGATCATGCCTGCACCAAGTATCGCACCGCCGGAAAACCCTCCGCCGGGAGAAATGTGACCGTTCAATATAATATAGATCCCGAATACAAATATGACAGGACAAAGGACTCTTGCTGCAAATTTTAAGATCTGGTCGTCTTTAGGCTCAAATCTTCTGTTTTCATCAGCCTCTTTTTGTTCCTCAAAGGCTTTTTCACCCAGCATGAGCATGATCATGACACAGCAGGTTGCTATGAAGAGCACATTTGTCTCACCGAAAGTATCAAATGCTCTGTATGTAAGTATCATACCCGATACGATATTGACGGCACCCGTTTCTTGAAGACCGTTTTCGATATAACGTTCGGATACTACGTTATTGTCAGGGTTGTTTGCATTTCCGACCGGAGGAAGATAACTGACTGCATACAGCATTACGCCGATCAAAAGAACAGTAAATAATATACTTGAGATCTTATAAAGTTTATTAAAAAACCTTACGCCCATGTTCTTTTCACTGTCGTAAAGACGGTTTTCAACCATCTCATAATCCTTCATGTGTTTCATGACGGTCTTAAAATCATCCTTACGCTTAACCTGTGGCTTCATCTCCAAATTTCCGAGATACGGATCATTTGTTCCATCCATCCACTCTTTGAAGTCGAAATCCTTGGTATCTTTTTTACTGAACCTGAGATTACTCATTTTCTTCATCTCCTTTCATGGCATGGATATTTTTAAGCGTTATGAAGAAAAGCAGACTTGTTACTCCTGCTCCAACAGCCGCTTCTGTTATTGCCAGATCCGGAGATTCAAGTATGATCCATATTATTGACATGATCAGACTGAAACCCATGTAGATCAGTATGGAATTTAACAGATTTTTTGAAAAACTTACCGAGATAGCACATACGATCAGAACTATCATCAGAATGTGTGTTATTAT
>CACZSE010000060.1 GCA_902783735.1 uncultured Lachnospiraceae bacterium | reverse complement strand
TATGAGGATTATAAGGAACAGATCTGCAATATGGCTCTTAACGGAAGTGAACATATCGGAGCCATGGGTATAGATACTCCGATCGCAGTCTTGTCCAAGGAATACCAGCCGCTTTTCTACTATTTTAAACAGCTGTTTGCGCAGGTAACCAATCCTCCCATTGATGCCGTAAGAGAAAAGATAGTAACAGCCACAACGGTATATGTGGGAAAGAACGGAAATCTGCTTGAGGAAAAACCCGAAAACTGTGAAGTATTAAAGATACGTAATCCGATATTGTCGGATCTGGATCTTTTAAAGATATCTCAGTTGAACAAGCCGGGACTTAAGGTTGAAAAGGTTTCAATGCTTTTCTACAAGAGTACACCTCTTGAGAGAGCCATAGATCATCTTTGTGTTGAAGTTGACAGAGCATATAAAGCAGGTGCAACGATCCTTATACTTTCCGACAGGGGAGTGGATGAGAATCATGTTGCGATACCGTCGCTTTTAGCGGTTGCCGCAGTGCACAATCATCTTGTAAGAACAAAAAAATGTACTGCAATGAGTCTCATAATCGAATCCGGTGAACCCAGAGAGGTACATCACTTTGCAACACTTTTGGGATATGGTGCCAGCGCAGTCAATCCATATCTGGCACATGCGTCAGTTTTCAGACTCATAGAAGAAGGAATACTGGATAAAGACTATTATGCCGCATGCAAGGATTATGACACAGCTGTCATACAGGGGATTGTTAAGATTGCATCCAAAATGGGCATATCCACAATACAGTCATACAGGGGCAGCAGGATATTTGAGGCCGTAGGTATATCGGAAAGCGTTATTGACAGGTACTTTACGGGGACTGTTTCAAGGATCGGCGGTATCACGATCGAAGACATAGCTGCAAACACCGACAGACAGCACAGTAAGGCATTCGATCCGTTAGGACTTGATACCGACATGACGATTGACTCCATCGGTCGACACAAAATGCGCTCACAGGGAGAGACTCACAGATATAATCCGAGGACCATCCATATGCTTCAGATGGCTACAAGGGAAGGTGATTACTCAAAATTCAAACAGTATACACAGATGATAGACGGTGAACAGACCGGCTACATAAGAAGTCTTATGGATTTTGATTATCCAAAAAACGGTGTGTCTGTAGATGAGGTTGAGAGTGTAGATAATATAGTAAAGAGATTTAAGACCGGAGCAATGTCTTACGGTTCGATCTCCCAGGAGGCACATGAGGCGCTTGCAATAGCCATGAACAGACTTCACGGAAAGTCAAACAGCGGTGAAGGCGGAGAGAGCGACGAGCGTCTTGAAAGCGCAGGTACAGATCATGACAGGAGTTCTGCGATAAAGCAGGTGGCAAGCGGTCGTTTCGGTGTCACCAGCAGGTATCTGGTAAGTGCTAAAGAGATTCAGATCAAGATGGCACAGGGAGCAAAACCCGGAGAAGGAGGTCATCTTCCCGGTAAGAAGGTTTATCCCTGGATAGCAAAGACGAGGCATTCTACACCCGGTGTAAGTCTGATATCGCCTCCGCCTCATCATGATATTTACTCAATAGAAGATCTGGCACAGCTCATATACGATCTTAAAAATGCAAACAAAAATGCACGTATTTCCGTAAAGCTGGTTTCTGAAGCGGGAGTAGGCACGATCGCTGCAGGTGTTGCCAAGGCGGGAGCCGGTGTCATTTTGATATCCGGATATGACGGTGGAACGGGTGCCGCACCTTTAAGTTCTATTCATAATGCCGGACTGCCATGGGAACTGGGACTTGCCGAAACGCATCAGACTCTTAAACAGAACGGACTCAGAAGCAGGGTTGTCATAGAGACAGACGGTAAGCTTATGAGCGGAAGAGATGTTGCGATAGCAGCCATCCTCGGTGCGGAAGAATTTGGTTTTGCAACAGCTCCGCTTGTTACTCTGGGTTGTGTGATGATGAGAGTATGTAATCTGGATACCTGTCCAATGGGTGTAGCAACACAGAATCCGGAACTTAGGAAAAGATTTATCGGAAAACCGGAGTATGTGGAGAATTTCATGCGCTTCATAGCACAGGAGCTGAGAGAATATATGGCAAGGCTCGGTGTAAGAACGGTTGATGAGCTTGTGGGAAGAACTGATCTGATAAAGAAAAAAGAAGGTCTTGACGGTATTGAAGCGAAGATCGAATTGGACAGGATCATTACGGGAGACCCTTCGGGAAATAATATATTTGAGTCAAAAGCTTTATATGATTTTGAACTTTCAAATAAGAAGGATCAGAAACTGTTAGACCAGGATAAGACGTTAATGGACGCTGTTAAAAACGGCAAAAAAGTAAAGTACAGCGTGGAAGTCGAGAATATTGACAGGGCTTTCGGAACATTGATCGGAGCGGAGATCACGCGACAGCATCATGAAGGTCTTAAGGAAGATACCATTACCATTGAGTGTAAAGGTGCCGGCGGACAGAGTTTCGGAGCATTTATCCCTTCCGGACTTACTCTTGACCTGACCGGTGACAGTAACGATTATTTCGGAAAAGGCCTGTCAGGCGGTAAGCTCATTGTAAAAGCGCCTAAAGAGGCAGCTTATGATGCGGAAAATAACATAATAGTCGGAAATGTGGCTCTCTATGGTGCAACCGCCGGCGAAGCTTATATAGCAGGTATGGCGGGCGAGAGATTCTGCGTAAGAAATTCAGGCGCTAAAACTGTGGTTGAAGGTGTCGGAGAACATGGTTGTGAATATATGACGGGAGGTGTTGCCGTAATACTCGGAACGACAGGAAAGAATTTCGCGGCAGGAATGAGCGGCGGTATTGCCTATGTACTCGATGAACATAATTCTCTTTACAGAAACCTCAATAAAGAAATGGTTCTCATGGAAAAGGTGGAGCATAAAGCAGATAAAGAAGAACTGAGAACACTTTTAAAGAATCATGTGGCATATACAGGCTCGGTTAAGGCGCAGACAGTACTTGAAGATTTTGAAGAATACCTTAGCAGGTTTAAAAAGATCATTCCCGCAGATTATAAACGGATAATGCAGTACACCGAAGAATATATAGAACAGGGAATGAGTCTTGAGGAAGCGCAGATAGATGCTTTCTATGCCGCAACAAAACAGGGAGGTGACAGATAATGGGAAAACCAACCGGATTTTTGGAATATGAAAGAAAAGACAGCATAACCGTACCTGTAAAGGACAGGATAAAGAACTTTGAGGAGTTTCATACAGCGTTGCCCGCAAAGGATCAGATGCTTCAGGGAGCAAGATGCATGGATTGCGGGATACCGTTTTGCCAGGCAGGTGTCATGATCTCGGGAATGGCCAGCGGCTGCCCTCTTCATAATCTTGTACCCGAGACTAATGAACTGGTCTATAAGGGCAATTGGGAGCAGGCCTATATCCGTCTTTCCAAAACACACAGCTTTCCGGAGTTTACCTCAAGAGTGTGCCCCGCACTTTGTGAAGCGGCTTGTACATGCGGACTTCATACAGAACCTGTGGCAACAAAGGACAATGAGAGAGCGATCATAGATCATGCATTTGAAAAAGGACTCGTAACGGAAGAGATACCTAAAGTTCGGACAGGTAAAAAGGTTGCGATCATAGGAAGCGGTCCATCGGGACTGGCCACGGCACAGCTTCTTAACAGAAGGGGACACAGCGTTACGGTATTTGAAAGAAGTGACAGACCCGGAGGACTTTTAAGATACGGTATACCCAATATGAAGTTGGATAAGCGTTCCATAGATCGAAGAATAACTCTCATGGAAAACGCCGGTATAGAGTTTAAGTGTTCCGTAAATGTCGGTAAGGATATAACAGCCGATGAGATCTTAAATGAATATGACAGAGTCGTTTTGTGCTGCGGTGCATCGAATCCGAGAGATATAAAGGCACCGGGAAGAGATGCGAAAGGAATATATTTTGCGGTTGATTTCTTAAAGGAAGTCAGCAAGAAACTCATGGACAACGATTATGACAGCGAAAGTGTTATAAATGCCGACGATTACAGCTTCGGTTCCCTTAAGGGAAAAAGAGTCATAGTCATAGGCGGTGGCGATACGGGAAATGACTGCGTGGGAACAAGTGTCAGACTTGGTGCCGCCGATGTAACCCAGATAGAAATGATGCCTCCCGCTCCCGCCCATCGGACAGACAACAATCCCTGGCCCGAATGGCCGAAGATCTTAAAGACGGATTACGGTCAGGAAGAGGCGATCTGCTGCTATGGGAAGGATCCCAGAATATTTAAGACCACCGTTACCGAATTCATAAAGGATTCCAAAGGAAGGCTAAAGGGAGTTAAGACAGTTGAGCTAAAAAGTGAATTTGACATTAAGACCAAGAGATATAATATGCTCCCTGTAGAGGGCACTGAAAAAGAATTAAAAGCTGATATTGTATTAATCGCAGCAGGATTTCTTGGAAGCGAATCCTATGTGACAGAACAGTTTGGCGTTCAAAGAAATGAGCGTACAAATGTATCTACTCCTGCCGGATCTCATAAAACATCCAAAGACAGGATCTTCACCGCAGGAGATATGCACAGGGGACAATCATTGGTAGTATGGGCTATCGCTGAAGGACGTAGCGCTGCAAGAGAAGTAGATGAATCCCTTATGGGATATTCAAATCTATAAAATGCCTATAAAATACTTGCATATAGGGTTGTCCTGTTGTATAACCTATTTATA
>CACZSE010000059.1 GCA_902783735.1 uncultured Lachnospiraceae bacterium | reverse complement strand
TCGGATGAAAAGAAAAACAGCGCCGGATCGAATATTTTTTACACTTTATATAACAGATATTCCGATACAGAACATAAGCTTGAAAGTGACAATTTCAGGATCCTTTCAAGAAGAGGAATAAACAGGATCCAGTCATTGAACCGTGCAATACCCTATCGAAAGGCTTTGTATGCAAACTGCGGACTTAAAGTGACCAACCTGTCATACAAACCGGTATATGACAGTGACTACAGCCATGATAAAGCAGAAAAGAAAGAACGAAGAGAGCTGGCGGCCAATTCACTGATCTTATTTACACAGGTGGGATATAAAGCGTCGTTCCTGCTTTCGACCGCAATGGCAATGGTAATGGTATTTACTGCAATCTATGCACTTGTAATGTACATAAACGATATAGCGATAGAAGGCTGGACAACCACCATGCTGTTTTTAAGCTTTGCATTTTTCGGCCTCTTCATCATTCTGACCATAGTCATAAAATACCTGTCACTTCTTTTGGAACTGACTTTTAAAAAGCAGAGATACATGTTTGAAAGCGTGGAAAAACTATGAAGATATCCGCATCGAATATCGGATGGAAAAAAGAATACGATCCTCAGATGTATAAATGGATGAATGAACATGGTATCGACGGACTTGAGATCGCACCAACACGGATCTTTGCCGATGTTCCGTACGATCATGTTAAAGAGGCAGCAGACTGGGCACTTTCGTTATACAATGAATATGGGCTAAAGATCAGTTCCATGCAGTCCATCTGGTACGGACGTAAGGAAAGTATATTCGGTACTGAAGAAGAACGAAATATACTTTTGGAATATACAAAAAAGGCTATAGATTTTGCACATGCCATAAGGTGCAAAAACCTTGTTTTCGGATGCCCGAGAAACAGAAACATGCCGGACGGTGCTAATGAAGAGACTGCTGTGGATTTCTTTATAACACTGGGAGAGTATGCATATCAAAATGATACGGTGCTTGCAATGGAGGCAAATCCTCCCATTTACAACACCAATTTTTGTAATACCACATCCGATGCTATTAATTTTATAAAAAGAGTGGGAAGTAAGGGATTCTTGCTGAATTTGGATGTTGGCACCATGATCGCAAACGCTGAGAAGACAGATATACTGAAAAATACGCAGGATATCGCGAAAATGATAAATCATGTACATATCAGTGAGCCCGGCCTGGAAAAGATACAAAGAAGGCAGCTTCACGAAGATCTTATGGGATTTTTGAAAGATATGGCATATCAAAGATATATTTCGCTGGAGGTTAAAACGCAGGATAGCCCCAAAAGCGCTCAAGATATGCTCGAATATATACTTAAGATGGCATAAACACACAAAATGTGGTAGAATACAAGATGATTTTGTGTGGTTGATAGTTAAAGGAGTTTATTATGAAAAGAACAATGTTAAAACTGGGTAAGTTTATGTATTTTTTCAGCGCGATGTTTGTGATGATGTCGTTCTATTCACAGGCATATATAGATCCCTCGGCTACAACATATGTCATACAGGCTGTGGGAGCTGTCATTATCGCTTTGGGAGCAATGCTTACGGTTTTCAGACATAAGATAGTAGCATTTTTCAAAAAGGGCAGATCGGCTGAAGAGAAAAAAGAGATCCATTTTGAGGATGACGAAGCAGGCAAAGAGTAAAGAGCATATGATCATATGAGCCAAGCCCAAAAGCTTGGCTCGATGTGCGTATTAAGATAAAAATGAACGGGGACTCCGGAGTATAAACAGACATGGACCGAATGATCTTAAAGAAAAAAGCAATAGCATACATGACTGTGAGCATTGCAGTGCTTGTTATGTTACTGGTGTGGCCTTTAAAAATGATCCGCTTTGGATATACGGCAAAATCCGATGAGATAATGGCGAGGGAATCGGATCCCATCAGTGTAGAGTATAACATGGCTCAGATGTTTGAAGGAATCGGCGGAAATCTAAAGAGCGTCGATCTTTTGGTGTGCAACGATATGGCCGGTCAGGTCATGACATTCAGAATGTATGATGAGAATCATGAGCAGGTGTTTGAAAGATTTTTAAGCATTCCCGAAGAATTTGTTGCACCGGACTTTGTCAACATCCCGGTAAGATTTGACATGGAGGAAGGAAAAGAATATTCCTTTATTGTCGAAGGACTTACATGTGATCTCTACTGCGCATATGAGGACAGAAATACCACTACTTCACCTGTCAATTATTTTATGGCTTACGGAGGCGCAGAGGTACCAGAGTACGACCTTATAGTAAGATATAATTATGCAAAGCCTTTTGTGATATGGCAGATAATACTTACTCTTGCGGCATTGACCGGTATATGCGCCATTGTCATTTATGCAGCGGCGAGATTATGTAAGGACGATCGCATAGTATTCAGAAAGCTTCTTAAGTATCCGGTCTATCCGTTATTGGCTGTGATCGCTGTTTTGTCTTTGTATCTGATCATGTTTAAGAGAATATTCGGACCGGATACAAAGAACAATGCTTTCTTAACACTGGGCGTATTTATGCTTTTATTTATCGTCTTTTTTGCGGTTACGTTTGCAAGGTTCGATCTTTCAAAGGATTTAAAACCTGTCTTTTCGGTAAATAAGATCCTTCACTGTATTCGCATTATATCTATGGCAACAGTCCTTTGGTATTGCTATGAATACATGAACGGCCTTTACGATATATATCATTATTACAGCATAAGTAAGCTGGTTATCGCATTCGCCTTTTTGCTGATATCTACTTTTGAAAAGAAGGAACTTTTGAATATTGTAAATGCCGTATGGCTGATAGCGGGTCCCATATTGGGATATCTGTATTATCTGCCTCAGAAGGGAGTTGAGGAACAGGGTGAACTATACAGGTTAAACGGCATTGTCATTGCTGTCGGCGGCTTCGTGATCATTAATCTTATATATTCTCTCATCAGAGTCATAAGAAAAGAAGTCGTACTTCCCAGGATAAGAAAGGCTTTCGCCATTCCGTTTACGGTATTTGCAACAGGTATATGCATACTTGCAAACGGAAGGTACTGGGTATATCTGCTGGTCGTTCTGTGTCTTCTTTTGATTCACAGACTGGCTTTTATGCAGGACAGAGAAAGATTTACTTCTGAACTGTGCGCCGGAATAATACTGAATTTTTATATGATGGTATATTTTTCTTTAAGGCACAGACCATATTATTTTTATCAGTATTACAGATACAATATGGGATATCATACCGTTACGGTTACGGCATATTATCTGGCAATGATCGTCTGCGCTTCGTGGATGAGACTCTACGAAGGTATGAGAAGATCGCCTCTTATCAGGGATAATCTGGCAAAACTGTTTACCTTCGGTATGTCGGTGACATACCTGATATTTACCATGTCAAGAACGGGATTTCTTTCAGTGGGGGCAATGTTTGTCTTTGCGTTGGTCATGGTCATTATATCAGAGAAAAAAGACTCATCACGCAGAGTATTAAAATATGCGGTCATGATGATGGTTGCGGTCATATATATGTTTCCGGTAACCTTTTTCCTTACGGATGTTGTGCCCAGGATCTCAAACGATCCGGTTGTCTTCGAGTATGAGGTGAGGGATTTTACCTTTAAGAAGGGTATGCCCTATGCGGACGCAAATTATATGACGATCGAGCAGTTTGTGTCTGAATTCGGAAAAAAGGTCTTCGGTTTGAAAGAAAAAGAAGAGAGCGCGGGGATAATTTTACGCGATCCCTTTGCAATAAGAGCCTACGCTCAGGAAGCCGACGAAGAGACTGAAGAATACACGTCGGATGAAGATGTTGATGAAGATGTTACGGACATGTCCAACGGTCGATTCGATATCTTTAAAAGCTATATATCTGTATGGAACCTGTGGGGACATGAAGAGATGGGAACCGAGCTTCCAAACGGTGAGATAGCGGTGCATGCACACAATTCCTTTTTGCAGGTTGCTCATGATCACGGCATCATATTCGGTGTTTATTTTGTATTGTTCATAGCATATGTGATATTATTGTCTATGATCAGGGCATTGAGGGCAAAAGAAGATATATATGCGCTTTTTTGTCCTATCATACTGGTATGCTTTGTTATGGCAAGCCTGGTTGAGTGGCTCATGCATCCGTGCAATCCTTTCGGATTGACGATATTTATGGCAATGATGCCATTGTTTTATAAGGGTTTAGACAATGAAAAGAGTAATTAACGCTAAACTTCTGTACAGAAGAACTTTTTTGATCATATATGACATTATAAGTATAGTGGCAGCGAGCTATATAGGTATACTTATGCGTTATGAATTCGAATGGTCCTCAATTCCGGAACATTTCATGAATACCATAACAAAGTATCTACCTATAAACATATTACTGACCATAGGTATATTTTTCTTATTCAAGCTTTACAGCAGTCTGTGGGCATTTGCGGGTGAGACAGAGTTGCAGAATCTGGTATTTGCCTGCATAGTTTCGGCGGGAGTTGACGGTATAGGGTTGCACATCTGTCGTGAGGGAGTTCAGGGTGTACCGAAAAGCTATTATTTTATGTATGCTTTCACTCTGATCGCACTTGTATTTGCAAGCAGATTTTCCTACAGATTCCTGAGAAATCAGAAGCATAAATACATGAATAAGGACAATGCTACAAGAGTCATGATCGTTGGAGCCGGAGATGCCGGAAATTCCATTATCAAAGAGATCAAGACCAGCAACTTCTCTACCATGCACGTTGTCTGTCTTATAGATGATGATAAGAGCAAATGGGGCAGTTATATCCAGGGGATAAAGGTTGAAGGCGGAAGAGAAAAGATAAAGGAATGCGTGGATTCGCATTCGATCGATGAGATATTCATTGCCATACCAAGTGCAAGCAGAACGACCATTAAGGAATTGCTTGACATCTGTAAGGACACGGAATGTAAGTTAAGGGTTCTTCCCGGCATATATCAGCTTGTAAACGGTGAAGTCAGCGTCAGCAAACTGAGAGATGTTGAAGTAGAAGACCTGCTCGGAAGAGAACCGGTTGCCGTGGATCTGGATGCCATTATGGGATATATCACAGGTAAGACTGTTCTTGTAACCGGCGGGGGCGGCTCTATAGGCAGTGAGTTATGCAGACAGATCGCCGGTCACAATCCGGGGAAACTCATTATCGTTGACATTTATGAAAACAGTGCCTATGAGATACAACAGGAGCTCTTATATAAATATCCCGAGCTGGATCTTCTTGTGCTCATAGCTTCGGTCAGAAATACAAACCGAATGAACTCGATATTTAAAGAGTACAGGCCGGATATCGTATATCATGCTGCGGCTCATAAGCATGTTCCGCTTATGGAGATAAGCCCTAACGAAGCGATCAAGAATAATGTTTTTGGAACATGGAAAACCGCCATGGCTGCGGCAACCTATGGTGTTAAGAAGTTCGTTATGATCAGCACCGATAAGGCTGTAAATCCTACTAATATCATGGGAGCGAGCAAGCGTATCTGCGAGATGATCATACAAAGCTTTGATAAGCACTATGATACCGAGTTTGTTGCCGTAAGATTCGGAAATGTATTGGGCAGCAACGGTTCTGTTATTCCTTTGTTTAAAAAACAGATAGCGGCCGGTGGCCCCGTAACCGTAACACACCCGGATATCATAAGGTATTTTATGACCATTCCCGAAGCAGTATCGCTGGTACTTCAGGCAGGTGTATACGCTCATGGCGGTGAGATATTTGTACTTGATATGGGTGAGCCTGTGAGAATACTCGACCTGGCAAAAAATCTTATCAGGCTTTCTGGATATAAGGTGGGAGAGGATATCGAGATAGAGTTTACCGGATTGAGACCGGGAGAAAAACTTTATGAAGAGCTTCTCATGGACGAAGAAGGATTGCAGGATACCGATAATAAACTCATACATATCGGTAAACCTATTGAGATCGACGAGATGAAGTTCTATGCCCAGTTAAAGGCGCTTAAAGAAGAATCTAAAAATGAATGCTCTGACATAAGAGAAATGATACATGATATCGTTCCGACATATGTATATAAAAAAGGTGAACAGTAGACCACGGGATGGACTTATGGACGAAAAGAGATCTGACAGCATTAAAAGACATATCATATATAAAACAGTCATAAAACGTTTATTGGATATACTTATCAGTGTTGTCATTTTACTGCTCTTTTTCTGGTTATACATTATTGTGGCTCTTTTGGTACGCATAAAACTGGG
>CACZSE010000058.1 GCA_902783735.1 uncultured Lachnospiraceae bacterium | reverse complement strand
GATGCCGTAAGAAGCAGCCATTTCCTTCATCATCTTCAGAGCTGTCATCTGCTCGGAAAGCTCTTCACGAAGACGGATAACATCATCTGTCATAACACGTCCGGTGGAATCCTTCTGAGCCTGCTTGTCCTCGATAAGGTAATCAATACCGTAAAGAGCTACTCTTCTGTAGTCACCGATGATACGTCCACGTCCGTATGCATCCGGAAGACCTGTGATTACGTGTGATGAACGGCAAGCTCTCATCTCAGGTGTGTAAGCATCGAAACATCCTGCGTTGTGTGTCTTTCTGTGTACTGAGAAGAACTCGCTTATCTCAGGATCTACTGTGTAACCGTTGTCAGCACATGCCTTCTCTGCCATTCTGATACCGCCGTAAGGCTGCATTGAACGTTTGAAAGGCTTATCTGTCTGGAAACCAACGATCTTTTCTTTTGACTTGTCAAGATAACCGGGGCCGTGTGAGGTAATTGTAGAGATAACCTTTGTGTCCATATCAAGAACACCGCCTGCTTCTCTTTCCTTCTTCTGAAGTTCTAATACCTGTGCCCACAAATCCTTTGTGTCCTGTGTGGCATCTGCCAGGAAGCTCTCATCTCCGTCATAGGGAGTGTAGTTCTTCTGGATGAAATCACGCACGTTGATCTCTTCTTCCCATTTGCCACCTACAAAATCTGTCCATTCTGGTCTCATTTGCTATGCCTCCTATAAATAATAAAAAATTAATGTTTTATGTATTGCACTTAAGTTGTATGTTCATTATAATTGCCCGTTTGTCTTAAATCAACAGGGTTCTTTGTTCTTTTTTGCATACAAGCCCTTTTCTTTGTTCTTAGTCAGATACAATTTTCATTTGCCATTGTCTTCAAAATGTGATAACTTGTTTTATACAGTATTTTACATGGTAATATTTTGACGGAGGTACATATCATGACAGGTATTACAAGAGATATGACAATTGGTGATATATTGAGAACATGTCCGCAGGTTGCATCAGTGCTCATGGAAGCAGGTATGCACTGCCTCGGCTGCCCCGCTTCTCAGGGTGAGAGCCTTGAAGAGGCCGCTATGGTACACGGTTTGGATATAGACGAACTCATGTCAGCTATAGAAGCATTTTAACGATCACCAAAAAACCCGGTACAAATTGTACCGGGTTTTTTTATGCAACCGAACGTATTATTTTATTTTCGCCAGTGACTGTAATGCATTGTCTTCGATCACTGCTTCAAAATGTTCTTTATAATAAAACTCTGTTGTGCGGATATTTCTCTCTAACTTCCCATACTCGGACAGAATATTGCATGCCCTGTTGAAATCTTCTGCCGAACTGTCGGTCTTATTCAGTATAAGAACATATCTGCCTGTCTTCTCATCCTTAAACAGAGAGTTTTTATCATTGTATATAGCGACAATGGCAGCACTCGGACGAATGACCGAAGTCATGCTGTCAAATGAGAACATCTTGGTAATGTAAGCAGGTTCTTCCTCTTCGGAATCGGCTTCTTTCTGCTTTGCGGCTCCGGATCTGGCAAGTATGTCCGATGCTTCTTTTCTGATCTTTTTGAAAAGATCAGCAACCTCATCGGTAGCGCTTGATATACCGTCATCCAAATCATCCTGCATATCATATTCTTCGGAATCCTCAACATCTGGTGAGAATCTTGAAAACCTCGTATCGAGTTCTTCCGGATCTTCCACCTTGGTGATGATAAGCACTATACATTCAGAATTGAGCGGTATAGCTTCTATCATGAGCGGAATGTTGTCCGCCTCAAAACCAAACTTCAGAGCAGCCTGCTGCATCATATCCCTAAAGAGGTTCTTTGCCTTTTCCGTTCCGTATGCGATCTCACTGAGTTTAAGTTCCCTGTCAGCCAGATCTGCCTTGGTAAGTGTGCACCGTATCTGATTGTCGTTGACTTTTTCAATCTTCATAGGCCATACCTCCTTACTTATATTTTCGGTCAAAGTAACCCTAAAGTTAACTTTTTTAGTACCTGTATTTTACCAAATGTGACCTTATTGTCAATACTGTCAAAGGCTACATGTTGATATTTAATAAAAATATAATAATTTTGTTCTTTAAAACTTCCTTGTTATATCCGATTATTTGTATTAGAATGAATATGCCGATGAAATATCGGCGGTGTGTGTATCTATATTACAAGGAGGATTATTATTATGGCATATTGTATTAGTGACTCATGCATCAGTTGCGGTTCTTGCGAAAGCCAGTGCCCTGTTGGTGCTATCAGCATGGGTGACGGTCAGTTCGTAATAGACGAGACACTCTGCATCGATTGCGGTTCTTGCGCAGGTCAGTGCCCTGTAAGCGCTATCGCAGAGGCATAGTCTTTAAGGGCTTGTCTTAAATGATGATAAAAAGACCCGGTATGAACCGGGTTTTTTTATTGCTCTTCTCTTTTTTTCTTATCAAGATTCTTGAACATCGTATACTGAGGAAGCCATGCGAGTTCAACGGTTCCTACCGGGCCGTTACGCTGTTTTCCTATGATTATCTCGGAAATGTTCTTTTTATCGGTATCTTTATTGTAATAATCGTCCCTGTATATGAACATTACCACATCCGCATCCTGCTCTATGGCTCCTGATTCACGAAGATCAGACATCATGGGCCTCTTATCCGGTCTCTGTTCCACCGCACGGCTAAGCTGACTGAGTGCCACAACGGGAACATTCAGTTCTCTTGCAAGTCCTTTTAGAGATCTTGATATCTCGGAAACTTCCTGTTGTCTTGAATCATATCTTCCGTTTCCGGTCATGAGCTGAAGGTAGTCGATTATGACTATATCAAGCGGATGATCCGATTTATATTTTCTGCATTTACTTCTAAGCTCACCGATGGAAATACCCGGGGTATCGTCTATGATAAGATTCGATCCTCCGATGACACCTGCGGACTCCACCAGTTTTTCCCATTCACTGTCATCAAGTCTTCCGTTTCTCAAATGCTGGGCATCTACTCGTGATTCAAGCGAAAAGATACGATTTACCAGCTGTTCCTTACTCATCTCAAGTGAAAAGATAACAACACCCTTTTTTTCTTTAAAGGCCATGTGCTGGGCTACATTTAACACAAATGCCGTTTTCCCCATAGAGGGTCTTGCCGCGATAAGTACAAGATCCGAAGGTTGCATACCCGATGTCATGTAATCGAGATCGATAAAACCGGTAGGTATACCTGTTACGGTACCCTTAGCCATGTATGCGGCCTGTATCCTGTCAAGTGCATTTACAACAACCTGTCTGATCGGCACCATGTCGGATGTATTTCTTTTCTGAACCAGTTCAAACACTTTTTTCTCTGTGGTATCAAGAATGTTTTCCGTCGGTTCCTTACCTTCATAGCAGGTATTTTCGATCTCTCCCATGAGTCTTATCAGCTTTCTGAGTGTAGATCTGTCCGATACGATCCCGGCATAGTACCGGATATTGTAGGCTGTAGGAACATTTGCGATTATATTTCCGATATATTCGAGGCTGCAAACTTCCGGAGGTACATCCTTTTCTTTCAGTCTGTCCTGAAGAGTGACCGGATCAACAGGTTTACCTTCGTTGAACAGTTCCACCATGGCGTCAAAAATGATCCCGAGCTGCTTATTATAGAAATCATCACCATTGATGATCTCCGAAGCTATCGAGATACCTTCTCTGTCTATCAACATGGAGCCGATCACCGATTGCTCCGCTTCTATGCTGTTTGGCAAGGTTCTTCTAAGTATCGCTTCTTCTGACATGTCTAATCTATGATCAATCCTGTTCTTTTACTTTTACCTTCAATGATCCCGTCACCTGAGGGTGAAGTTTTATCTTAACATCGTATACACCAAAGTTTTTTATGGGCTCTGTGAGCTGAATCTTTTTCTTGTCAATATCCACGCCGCACTGTTCTTTATATGCCTGTGCTATCTCTTTTGCGGTAACAGAGCCAAACGTTCTTCCGCCCTCTCCGGCTCTTATGGACACTGTTATATCTTTCTGCGAGAGCTCCTTTGCAAAGTCCTGAGCAGCCTGCAGCTGTTCCTTGGCGATCTTAGCCTCATTGCTTTTCTGAAGTTTAAGATCGTTCATGTTTGCAGAATTAGCTTCCACTCCGAGATTTTTCTTTATAAGAAAGTTGCGAGCATAACCTTCGGCCGCCTCAACAATATCTCCTTTTTTTCCAACGTTTTTAACATCTTCAAGTAATATGATCTTCATGTTAATGTATTCCTTTCGCTTTTATCAGATATCACCCTCGTCCAGCATCTTATCCAGTGTATATTTGAGCTGTGCCATGGCTTCTTCCACCGATACACCTTCCAGCTGACATCCGGCCATGTTCATGTGGCCTCCGCCACCCATTCTTTCCATTATTATCTGAACATTTACCTCATCGATCGATCTGGCACTTATATATACTTTATCCTGATAAGGCGTACACACAAAGCTGCCTTTTACACCTTTGATATTAAGCAGATCGTTTGCAGCCTGGGCACCAACCTCTGTAGGGCTCTGTATTCCCTGAACAGCAACACATGATGATATTGCATATGCATCACGATATACGATAGCATGACTCACCGTATCTGCCTTGGCTTTATATGCATCGGCATCATCTCTGAACAGTTTTCTGACTCTCGAAACATCTGCGCCTGCTCTTCTGAGATATGCTGCTGCTTCAAATGTTCTAACACCTGTTTTTGTCATGAAATTATTTGTATCAAGCATCATGCCGGAATACAGAATATCTGCTTCTTCGGCTTTCAGTTTGATTCCGTCGGAAATGTACTGAAGGATCTCCGTTACCATCTCACAGGCTGATGATGCATAAGCTTCAACATAAGATAATGTTGCATTTTCAATCGTTTCCGTACCCTGTCTGTGATGATCCAACACAACAATAGACTTACACATCTTAAGCAATTCCGGACACTCGGTAATGCTGGGCTTGTTTACATCAACCACTACCAATACTGCTCCGGAACCGGCAAGATCCACTGCCTGCTCTCCCGTTACAAGCATATCTTCCTCAAAATCATCCTGCTTTGCATAAAGATCGCGCATGGGTTTTAATGAGGCAGATACATCGTTGAGTACAATATGTGCCTTTCTGTCGAGGGTTTTTGCTATACGTGCTATACCGACAGATGCGCCAAAGCTGTCCACATCACCCATTCGATGTCCCATAATGAGTACTCTGTCTTTCCCCGTTATGATCTCGTGAAGTGCGTGAGCCTTTACTCGAGCCTTAACTCTGGTATTCTTTTCAATCTGCTGGCTCTTTCCACCGTAATAAGTGATCTGCTCGGTAGTCTTTACTACAGCCTGATCTCCGCCCCTTCCGAGAGCAAGATCGATCGCCGTACGGGCAAACTCATAATTTTGAGAATATGTTAGTCCGTCAAGGCCTACACCCATACTGATAGTCACAGCCATTTCGTTTCCGATATTTACCGACTTAACTTCTTCCAGTATCTCAAATTTTGTATCCTGCAGCTGTTTAACGGATTTTTTACGAAGTACTATAAGGAACTTATCTTTTTCGATCTTCTTGGAGATTCCGTCCAAAGATGAAATGTATCTGTTGATCTTTCTGTCTATGATGGCTGTAAGAAGGGAACGCCTAACTTCCTCTACGCTTTCAAGAGCTTCATCGTAGTTATCCAGGTATAACAAAGCAACCGCCAGTGACTGGTCATCATTTTCCTTAAGAGCTATCTTAAGGGCCGTCTCGTCAAACATGTATAATGCAGTCATGGTACCCTCGTAGCCGGAACCGTCCACAAGATCACTGTGCTTTATCATGCCGTCAAGGGAGATCTTTCTGTATCTGGCGCTGAATTCCCTGTTATCGTAAGAAATAGGAAATGATCCGTAATCCTCGGATGCTCTTATCTTTTCAAATGAGACTTCCGGGAAAACTGAAGAAATGGATCTGTTTGCCGTCATTTTTTTATGAGCAAGTTCATCGAACGCTCTGTTACTCCAGATGATCTTACCGGCATCATCCAACAATGCATAGGGAAGTTCCATCTCTTTTAAGAGTTTACTCTGTACCTGCCCGTATTCCGTTGCAAAACTGACCATGTCATCTACAATGACATTGCCCTTCTTTATATATAACGTCAGGAAGATAACAAAACAGATGATCGCCGTTGTACCGATCCCTACCCCCGCATAGTTAGGGAAAAAAGCAACTATAACTGCTACGATCGCCAGCAATATGGTGATATACAAAAGTGCATACAGATAAAGATGTAACGCACCTTTAACCTTAATCTTTGATCTCATATGAATCTATACACTATCCTTCTACAAACCCCAACACAATAATATGCTTATGCATACCTAGATAATAATAACACTTTTGCAGTCATTTTTCTATAATAACAAAAGGCACTTTTCTGACCGTTCGTCAGAAAAGTGCCATATAATCTTTAGTGATTCGAGACTTATTCTGCCACGTAAGGCATAAGTGCCAAGTGACGTGCTCTCTTTACAGCTACCGTAAGAGCTCTCTGATGCTTTGCACAGTTTCCCGTGATCCTTCTGGGAAGGATCTTTCCGCGCTCAGATACGTATCTCTTAAGCTTTGCTGTGTCCTTGTAATCTATTACGTTATCTTTGCCACAGAATACGCAAACTTTTTTTCTTCTGCGCATACCGCCCGGTCTTCTCTTAGGACCGTCTGCGCTACGTTCTGTCTTATTAAAAGCCATTGTAATGCCTCCTATCCAAAATAAACATTAGTTAAATGGCAGATCCTCATCTATTCCGTCCGGAATATTCATGAATCCGTCACCCGCGGGCGCCGGCTGACCTTGCGAAGGAGCACTGAAACCTGATCCGCTTCCTTCCTGACCGTCATTTCTGCTGTCAACAAACTCAGCTTCATCGACCACTACATCCGTAGTGTATACTTTGGCACCGTCTTTGTTTGTATAACTACCTGTCTGAATATGTCCATAGACGCCTATGCGACGACCCTTTGTAAAATACTTTTCTATAAATTCGGCTGTACGCCCGAATGCTACGCAACTGATAAAGTCAGCTGACTGTCCATCCTGATTATTTGCAGCCCTTCTGCGATCTACAGCAAGCGAAAATCTTGCTATCGCCATAGATGTATCGTTTTGTGAATATCTGACCTCGGGGTCTCTTGCCAAACGTCCTATAAGAACAACTTTATTCATATAATGTCTCCTTTATGCTTCGTCTTGTCTGATGCATAAGAATCTGATAACGTTGTCCATGATACGAACTCGACTCTCGATCTCAGCGGGAGCTGTCGCTTCTGCTTCGAACTGAATGAAGTAGTAAAAACCTTCGTGCATCTTCTGAATTTCGTAAGCAAGTCTCTTCTTACCCCATTCATCAACGTTTGAGATCTGACCGCCAAATCTCTCAACATAGGCTTTTACCTTGTCGATCGTAGCAGTTCTTTCTTCATCTTCGATCTTAGCACTGACAACAACGGCTAATTCATACTTGTTCATGCTTCTTTACCTCCTTTTGGACTCTGGCCCCGTTTTACTCGGAGCAAGGAATAATATTTCACGAATGCTAATTCTAGCATATGCGTCTTTATAATGCAAGATTTTTTTATTCTTTTTCTCAGTCATTCAAAGAAACACCACATCTGGCACATATATAAGCCACATGTGTCTGAATACTTTTATCCACGATCTTTTCGTGTCCCAATGCCGGAATGCTGTTCTGACTCAGCACCTGACCGCATTCAGTACAAAATGTTCTTGTATATCCGTCTGTCGTGCAGGAAGGATCCTGCTTATAAGTATCAATATTATGGTCTTTCTTCGCTATGCTCCTGGTATTCATTGTGACACCGCATACCGAACATGACTGAACCTCCGTTCCTTCCGAAGAACAGGTTGCATCATTCTGTACCGTCCATCCGCCTGCGGTATGCTGTCCGGTTGCGGGAATCGATCTTTTCTGAACATCACCGCAGGAACATGTCCCGGTTTCCTCTCCGTCTCTGCCGCAGGTCGCCTGTGTTGTTACAACCCAGCTGTAACTGTGAGTGTGAGATGTCGGTTCGGGCGGATTGGTGGGCTGAGGTGCGGCTGTGGGAGCCTGTGTATCCAATGCTACTGCTTTGGTTGGTTTCTTTGTTTCTCCTTCACCCGTATCGTTTGATGTATCCTTGGTCGGTTCCGGCGTTATTCCCGGTATCGGCGTCGGTGTCGGTGTCGGTTTGGGAGTCGGTGTCGGATTCAGAGCAACGGAAGGTGTAGGAGTAGGCTTTGCTTTTAATGTCGGGGCGTTCGTTAAAACTGCAGGTGTCTGAACCGCAGAATTGTTTGCCGAATCCTTGTTATTTGCTCCCGCCGATTCAAGAGTTTCACCTCCGGGTTTCTTGCCGCCAGCTTTATCTGAAGCAGCATCCCCGTCATCCGGATTCTTTCCTTCGTCCGAGCCGGAATCCTCATCGTCTGTTTCAACACCATACTCTTCTATATCTTTTTGATCTATGGTCACTCCTTCTCTCATAAGAAGCTTTATAAGTCTCGGTACATTTGCCTTGGGCAGATTATCATAGTCAAGATGCCTGATCTCGAGGCCGTCATCGCCTAACACAAATTCAGACAGGTCATCATTGCCTCTTATAAGAGCACTCTCACCGGGGCCAAACTCTCTCTCGACTCCGTTATATGCTCCCGTGGCGGTCTTTAACCTGCAAAGGACGCGCCCTTGTGTTACTTCAAGAAGCGTGTAGACAAAGCCGTCACCACCCATGTATACCGTTACCCTGAAGGTTGTACCTCTGACAGACATAGTGGAATTGGGAGTATCAACTTCATAGGTATCGTCTATGCCAAGCTTCGCATTTAAAATGTTCAGCTCCGATCCCTTATCCATATGTATCCTGATCCGGCTGCTTTCCTTCGGGGAACTGGCTTCAAGCCAGAAATGTGTGTTTTCATCGGCATATACATATTTATCATTATCCATGCACATAGTGAGTTCCGATGATTTCATCACCGTCACATCATCTCCGCTGTAAAGTCGCTGGCCCTTATAAGCCTGGCCGTTGTTCCTTTCACCAACAACATTTACATTGCCCTTCACATCTTCAACGGAAATGCTCCTGTATCCGTCTCTGCCGGCCAGTATAACGGCAACAATGGCAACAACAACTACCACGCATACTCCGCAAGCTGCTATCTTTCCTTTTGTTGTTCGTAAAAATTCCTTCATATCCTGCACCTTTCCTTATTGATCAATACAGTTATACAGATATTCTACGTATTTCCTTTCAATGCGTCCTTCATTTGCCATGTCCCTCATGATCTCAAACGCTTTTTCACGAGGTAAAGGCTTCTTGTACGGTCTGTCGGTCGCAAGTAAAGCATCGCATATATCCGCGACTGCCATGATCCTCGATTCGGTAGGGATCTCATCGGCTTTAAGCCCTTTGGGATATCCTTTTCCGTTCAGGCACTCGTGATGCTGCGCTGCAAATACGGGCGCATTCTTAAACGATTTATTAAAATGAACCTTACTTAAGATGTGATCCGTTATGACAACATGGCTCTCCATGATCTTTCGCTCTTCCTCAGTAAGCGTTCCCTTAACAATGCTGAGGCAATGTTTTTCATCTTCTGTAAAGAAGGGTTCGCCCAACAGCTCATAAGAGAATACTTTCTCCATTTCTTCTCTCAGATCATCGTTCAAAAAACCCGCCGTGTTGGCATTCTGTACTACCTTCAGAGCCTGCCCGACCTTTTCTTCAAAGTCTTCATACCATGACGTATCCTTTGTTTTCTCTAACATCATGATCTTCGCCCGAAGCTTAAACATGTTCAGTCTTGCCTCTATTTCCTTTTCCTTACCGTTAAGCCTTGTCGCTTTATTCATTACTTCCAATGGAACCGCCATTTTCCCTATATCATGAAGAAAAGCGCCCATCACAAGCTGTTCCTTGCGATTTTCACTGAAGAAGTCATCTTCTTCTCCTTTTTCATGAAGCTCGTTTATGTAGTCAACGATCTTCGAACAATACAATGCAACCTTTCTTGTATGTGTTGCATTGTAAGGCGTTCTTTCATCTATCGCCGTAGCCATAGCTTCCGTAAATGACCACATCTGATCTTTAAGTTCCTGATGATATCTCATGTTTGAGACTGCTATGGCTGTCAGTGAACCCAGAGCATAGATCAGCCTTTCATAGGTAACATCAAACGGTATGATATTCTTATGCGTGTCCAGAGCATTTATCAGCTGGAGCACTCCGACAACCTCATCGTCACAGTCGATCAGCGGAATGACCATCATCGATCTTGTATGATATCCGGTCATTTTGTCATATCGCTTGGGACCTGAAAAATCAAACCTGTCGCTGATCTGAACATCGGAAATATTCAGGGTCTCTTTGTGTATTGCCGAATAGGCACAGATATTCTCTTCATTAAGTTCAACCGGCGGAAGTTCTATCTCTTCGCCATTGCTTCCCTTATCCACTCCCATGGATAAAGTTTTCATTATCTTAAACCTCAGATAATTGTTATCATAAAGATAAAGAGTTGCCGCATCACAATTTGTGATCTCCATACTTTTGGTTATAATAAGATCAAACAGTTTATTTCGATCTCTTTCAGCCGAAAGCGCGATGCCTATCTCAAGTATTGCCTGATAATTGTCTTCCTTAACCATACTTCATCCCCCAACAAATTATGGATCACAGCTTTGTAATATATTCCAAAGACCTTAACGTTTTCTCATATCCGGTCACTTCCAGAAGAATACTTTCTTTATAGTCATGCTGTTCTATAAGCTGCTTAAACAATCCGAAATCGATCTTCCCTTCTCCCGGCGGCTGATGAAGGTCGATCTTCAGATCGTTGTCATTGACATGAATATGAGCGATATCCGAAGAAAAAGCCTCATACCACTCAGTAAGCGGAGTCTTCGTAAGTGCCGCATGAGCATAATCAAAGCAGATCTTGACATTGTCCGTTCCTTTTAACCCTGCCATGAATCCGTTGATCGGGTCCGGAGTCGCCTCAAATGTGTTTTCCATATATATTTTTATATCCCTGTGCCTGTATCCCAGATCCGCAAGATATTCCGTCATGCCCTTTATCCATGAATCGTTATACTCTTTTGTATCAAGTCCCGCTATCCTGCCTGTATGAAACACAACTCCTTTACATGACAGGCGTTTTGCAGTCTCTATCGACATTTCCATAAGTTGACGGCTCCTGTTTCGTATTACGGAATCGGTGCTTATCATGGCAATGTCATAGAATACTCCGTGAAGCGTATCATCGGGATTAGTCCTCCCCAGAGATTTATAAAATCTGATACGTCTTTGTGTCTCATCTTTATCTTCATATACCGAAGGAGAGCAAAAATCATTATATTCAAATGCCGTGTTGTACTGTTCTTCCAGTTTTAAAAATCTGTCGATATCTTCTATGTCAGGTATGACAGTCCATTTTCCATTCATAGATCCGTTCGTTCCTTCCCTTTATCTTCAACTACCGAAGTTATGCTGAAAACTTCCAGTTTTTTGCTTTTTCCTTTTAGAGGTATGGCTCCCACACTCGCTGCCTGTATACGATCCGAAAGAATCTCTTTTACCTGCTCGCTTATATATATCTCTCCGGGTCCGGCATTACTCTCCAGTCTTGCAGCCGTATTTACCGTGTCACCGATGGCCGTATAATCCATACGGAAATCACAACCTATGTTACCGACTATTGCCTGTCCGCAGTTGACGCCTATTCCAAATCTTATGGTCTTGTCAAACCGGTCTTTAAGTTTTTCTTCTAACTGAGCGGCTCCTTTTTTTATGTCCCATGCAGCCAAAACGGCTTCATAGACATAATCGTTCAGATCAAAGGGCGCGTTGAATATTGCCATTGCGGCATCTCCGATAAATTTATCCAGCGTACCGTTGTGTTTAAATATACAATCAGTTACCAGCTTCAGATATTCATTTAATATCTCGACGACCAGTTCCGGCTCCAGATTTTCCGAAAGTGTGGTAAACCCTCTGATATCTACAAATAAAACCGCTATATCTCGCTTTTCACCACCAAGCTTTAACCTGAATTCTCCCGTATGAGACAGTTCATCTACAACCTGAGGAGCAACATACTTTTTAAATACATCCAGAGTATGTCTTCTTTTTATCCACTCGATCACATATTTTTCTATTACAAAGTATATGATCCCCAATACCAGGAATATGAATATGTATACACAGGGAATGAAAAGACCCATAGACGATAACCACCGTCCGATAAGTGAATACAGCCCCGCAAGTACTATTGATGCAGTGATCACTGTTGCCAGGTTTTTCTTTCTTCCCCAGAGCATGAAGGCTGTTATGATGATAGCAGTGACCAGAGCCATGATGATCCTGTTAACCGATACCATTGTTTTTTGTCTCATGTACGCCTGTATGATATTTGCATGTATCTCTACGCCGTACATGGCATTACCGCGATCCGAAGCAGGCTGGTACGAGTCCTGAAATCCCGGTGCATATGCTCCGACTAAAACTATACTGTCTTTAAAGGCATTCATGGGAATCCTGTCTTCAAGAACAGCTTTCAGCGAAACCTCAGAATACTCTGTCGATTCCCCTGAATACAAAAACTGAAACTGTCTTTTGGAATTGACTTTAGGTTCGTAGGGCTGCAAACCATTTCTTTTTGCATACAATCGATAGACCGCATAAGCAAAACTATCCTGTGTCTCCCCCGCTTTAAAAGCCAGTTCAGAGGGAATGCGAATGTTGTTCATCGCATATCTAACATAACCATCCTTGGCGATACAGGCATTTGTGAATCCCGTCACTGTCACATTTTCCAATTCTTCATAGGGCATCTCGACATCTGCAATGTGCTCTGTGTTGTAAAACAGCTTTCCGTTTGAATCTTTCTCAAGGTTACCACGGTAAACTATATTTGATCCAATGACTATATTCCCATCGCATAGTTTTGCTGCCTCAACAAGAGCCTCATCCGCAGTTTCATCAAAATGATCCGATAATATAAAATCCAGGCCCATGACCACCGGTGTGTTTTGAGGATCTTCATAAAGCTTTTCGATCAATTCTGCCAGCTTTTCTCTGGACCACAGAGTAAAATTCCCGTACTCACCCAGCGACTCCTCGTCTATACCGACAATTATGATCTTGGGATCCGTACCGTTTAATCTGGAATATATCCTGTCAGTAAAAAAAGCATCTACCGAATAAAATATATCAAACACTACCGCAAGTGCCATAAGTATGGCAAATATCACAACACATATCTTATAAACGTGTTTTTTCATAATACTTTTACTCATTCATCAACTCGAAAGCTTCTTTAAATACCTTTCCGATCGCATCATGTATCACAAGATCGGCCCGTCTGTCCGCACTGGTCTCACTCTTGTTTATAAGAACAAGATTCTTCCCCCTGAAGTAATCTATCAGGCCGGCGGCCGGATACACCACCAGTGAGGTCCCACCGATAATGAGTGTATCGGCATGAGCTATAGCGTTTACCGCTCCATTGATGATATCCTGGTCAAGTCCTTCCTCATACAATACAACATCGGGTTTTACGCGTCCGTTACATTTTTTGCATACCGGAATTCCCTCCGACTCAAGTATATATTTTTCATCGTAAAACTCTCCGCAATTCATACAATAATTTCTCAACACGGAGCCGTGAAGTTCATATACCGTCTTAGATCCCGCCGCCTGATGCAGTCCATCAATATTCTGTGTCACCACAGCTTTAAGCTTCCCCATTTCCTCAAGTTTTGCCAGCACTTTGTGAGCATCATTGGGCTGTGCATCAGGATAGATGAGTTTATCCTTATAAAACTCAAAGAACTCCTCCGGATACCTTACAAAAAAAGTATGTGATACCAACTGCTCCGGAGTAAAATTGATCTTTAATTTTTCATTCCAAAGACCATTTGAGCTCCTGAAATCCGGTATGTTGGATTCAGTGCTCACACCCGCGCCTCCAAAAAAAACTATATTATCACTTTCTTTAAGTATAGTCGCTAATTGTTTGATCTCTTCGTTCATAGGTAACCCGCTCCTTTCAGCTAACCCCCAAACTACCTTTTTATTATATTATAAAAAAGAGCCATTCGCTATAGAATGGCTCTTTTTATCCTGTTTTCTGTGCTGTTCTGTATATCTTAAACTTTTTGTTATATCCGTTCTTAGCCCTGTTTTCTTCCAGTAAAACAAGTTTCTCCTCAATCCTCCCCTTTATCATCTCTCCGATCTCTCTTGTTGTCTTTCCGGCATATTCATCGTAGTATATCGGATCCAAAAAACAAACCTGAGTCGTAACTTTTCTGTATGAATTGAAGTCAAAAGGAAGATGTGAATCGTATATGGCAACCGGCACTATGGTAGCCTTAGCTTTTACAGCACATTTAAATGCACCTGCTCTGAACTCCTGAAGTTTATTTCCGTTATGATCATAACCACCCTCAGGAAAGTAGATGTATCTGCGTCCGTTTTTTACTTCTTCCGTAAGCTTATCAAGCTCTGCAACCTGTTGCTTAAGATTATGCCTTTCAAGTCGCTTACCTCTGACAAGCTTTATAACCTGATTAAACAACAGCATCTTGCTGCGTTCCGCATCTGCCACTACTGAGCACGGGGTCTTGTGTGCTTCCATGATACCAAGTGCATCAAACTTACCCTGATGGTTTGAATACATGATATAACCGCCTTCCTTGGGAAGCTTATCATCATCCAAAACAACCGTTCTGATACGCCCAAGCTTTTTGACAGAATTGATGATACGTAAAACAAGCTTATAACAGGCATCCTCATCGTAGCGATCTTCATGATTGTAATAATAATCTGCCAAAAGAACGTAATATAGTATCAATGGTATAGATATGGTGACCAAAGTATAAAATCTAAACATAATCATTACTCCCGTTAATTCCGTATTATTATATTAAATGTCGTTAGTTTTTGCAAACCTTCAAATCTAGACTTTCATATTACTTTCCGTGTTTTTTTCTTCTCATTATGTGAAATTTTTCTTACATATTGTAATATATGTATATGGAAAACAAATACTTCATGGAAGCTCTTCAAAATTTTACATCGGATTATGCTTACGGCTCACAGATAAGACATCTTTATGAACGGGGATACAGTGCACACGCTATAAAAGAAAGACTGGATTATCCGATCACTTACGAGGCTGTATTCGAATATCTAAGAGAGTATCTTATAAAATCAAAAAAAATCGTTTTTGACAAATGTGACATACCCGTAAGTAACTCATCTGCCTCATATGAGACCAAATATGATTCATACGGAAGAAAATCTTTCATACTGAAAAATCCCGGTTCTGACCGGGATATTCAATACAATACATCTCATTTTATCGGGAACATAAAAGATATACCCAACCTGTACGATTGCTATGCCTATATAGAAAAGTCTTTCCCCGAAAACGATCTGCTCAACAACAAGCAAACGGACTATCTGTCCGGACTTCCGCTTCCAGGCAAGCCTTTTTATATTTTGATAACTGAACCTCTTGCAGATATATTGGACATCTTTCATAAAAACGATCTATGGCACGCAGCGATCATATCGCCCAAGACAGCGACGGAATATCTAATGTAAGATCAATAATATCCCAGTTCTCTTAAAAGGCTTTCACATCCTTCGACGATCTGTTTATAAACACCTTCAAAGTCACCTGTGTACCATGGATCGTCTATATCCTGCGGCCTCCCCGTAAAATCCATGAGCAGGCTGACCTTTCCCTCGGGATCTCCTCCAAGTATCCTGTGCATATATCCGGTGTTTAACTTCTCCATACCTATTATATGATCCCATTTGTCATAATCATCTTTTCGAAGCTGTCTTGCTGTCTTACCTTTGCATGAAATACCATGTCTTGCAAGTTCGGCTCTTGCAGGCGGGTACACCGGATTTCCTATCTCTTCCGTGCTTGTCGCCGCCGACTCAATGTGAAATTCTCCTTCTATGCCGCGTTTTGCGACCATATCCTTTAAAACAAATTCTGCCATTGGGGAACGGCATATGTTGCCCCAGCAGACAAATAAAACCTTTATCATTTCTTCTTTACCTCATCCATTTCTGCAATAAGCTCGTCTAACGGACGATATT
>CACZSE010000057.1 GCA_902783735.1 uncultured Lachnospiraceae bacterium | reverse complement strand
TTGGTCTTGCTTCGGATGGAGTTTACATGTGCCCTGTCTGTTACCACACAGGCGGTAGTCTCTTACACTGCCATTTCACCCTTACCCCAAAGGGGCGGTATATTTCTGTTGCACTGGTCTGGGAGTCGCCTCCACCGGACGTTGTCCGGCATCCTGCCCTGTGAAGCCCGGACTTTCCTCGTCAGCTAATGCTGCCGCGATCACCTGTCCTGCTTGTTTTTTTCTCGTGTTTTCGCAAGCGTGATCTGCTGAACGGATCAAAATGTTTTCCATTCTCGACCGTTCGCACTGTATCCTCGCGCAGCGGTACTAAGGCGGTAAAAAACACCGCCTAAGGACCGGCGCTGCGGACGTCTCGAATGAAAAAATTTCTGATCCCTTTTCAACAGATCACGCTTGTATCATCAAACTTTAAAAATGCTTCCGCCGACAAACTCTCTTGCAATTGAATTGATAGGGATCTTGTCGGAAGGTATACTAACAAAATATCCGAGGAATTTCAACAGTCTTTGTGCCTCATGATATTCGGGATCGTCTTTTCCTATATTGTGAAGCAATGGTTCAGCATACAGCTTCAGGGCTGCGATCTCGAATATCATTGCAGAGTTGAAAAGTACATCTGCGCTTTCCTGATAAGGGAAGATGTTCTCTTCTTCGCCGCGTCTTACGCTGGGCCACATCTCGATAGTACGCTTTGCCTGGTTGCCTCTGGTCCTTGCATCTCTTACGATACGTCGTAACAGTCTGCCGTCGGTTGTAGGTATCCTGTTATGACCGTCTATATTTAAACATGTAAGAGCGCTGATATATATCTTGAATTTACTCTCGGTGGGAAGTCTGTAGCTCATCTTATCATTGAGTCCGTGAATACCTTCTATTACAAGAATGTCGTCTTCACCGAGCTGCAGATAGTTTCCGTTATATTCTCTGTGACCGGTCTTGAAATTAAATGAAGGCATCTCTACTCTTTTTCCTTCAAGCAGAGCCACCATGTCGTTGTTAAAACCTTCAACGTCTATAGCTTCGAGACATTCGAAGTTATAATTACCGTCTTCATCAAGGGGAGTGTCTTCCCTGTTTACGAAATAATCATCAACACCGATAGGATGCGGCTTGAGTCCGTGGGTCCTTAACTGGATGGAAAGTCTGTGTGAAAAACTTGTCTTTCCGGATGAACTGGGACCTGCAATCATGACGAATTTTACGCCTTCTCTCTTTGCGATCTCTCCTGCTATCTCACCGATCCTTCTCTCCTGCAAAGCCTCCTGAACAAGGATCATGTCCTCGAGTTCTCCGTCACAGATCTTGTTATTCAGATCGCCAACGGTCCCGATACCCATGGCAACTCCCCAGTCGGTAGTTGTCTCCATGCTCTTAAATAGTTTTTCTCTGGGTTCGAATGTCTCAAGATTAAATGGATCGTTTTTGTCGGGTAAGAGCAGCAGGAATCCTTTCTCATATGCAAGTACTATGAAGGATTTGATATATCCGGTACTCGGAAGCATATATCCGTAATAATAATCATGATAATCCTCTATGCTGTAAACGTTTACAGATGAGCTCATGCGATACTTAAAAAGATTAACCTTATCGGTCATTCCCTGTTCCTCGAACAGTTTAACGGCCTCTCCGATGGGATAGGTCTTCTTGATGATGGGAATGTTTGCTTCCACAAGCTCATTCATGCGCATGTTTACATGCTCAACAAGATCATCCGTAACCTTATAGTCTCCCTGAGGTGAGCAGTATACACCTTTTCCTATGGAGAATTCAACCTTTACTTTGCCGTTCTTTTTAGAACCAACAACATCGCTTAATGCTTTTACGAAAAGCATGGTAGCACTTCTTTCATAGGTCTTATGTCCGATGCTGTCTCTAAGGGTTATAAATTCCAAGGTCGCATCGTCTTTAACCTTTCTGTGAAGTTCTCTGATCTTTCCGTTTTCGGTAACGAGAGCTATCTCACCGCCGTATTCATCCTGATACTCGTTTACAATAGTCTCGAAATCAGTACCGTTTGCATATTCTTTTGTAATCCCGCCAATTGTAATCTTTGCCATATTCGTTTCCTCTCTTTAATGCCTGACCATATGTATTATTTGCAGTCTCATCTTTCTTCAAGTTTAATGAGCAGGTCTTTAGTCTGCTTTAAACCCACTTCGATCTCTTTTAGCTTTAATATCTTTTTTTCATCTTCCCCATGCAGATTGTTTCGGATATTGTCTGCTATGATCTTTTGTTTTTTTTCTTTATCCCGCAGATATTCGATCAGCACCGGATGCTTCTTTTTGATAATTATGGGGCCAAACTCTTCTTCAATATCACTTAAGTCAGTCTTTACATTGTCATCTTTGTACACGCATTTAATGATCGGATAATACTTTTCTTCATCGATCACCATATCTTCATCGATTATGTCAAAACCGTTTTGTGAAAGAAACCGTCTGACCAAAAAAACTTCGGAATGCGGAGACAGTATCACTTCTTCCATATTCTTAAATATCTCAAGAGAGTTGCTCAGTATCCTGATAGTGAGTCTTCCTCCCATGCCTGCGATGATCGCTCCGTTTACCTCACTCTTTTTTAATTCTTTTGCACCGTCGGATCTTCTTATATCGATCTTATCCGTTAAACCGTACCTGCCAACATGCTCTTTTGCCCTTTGAAGCGGACCCTCGTTTATGTCCATGGCTATCACGTATTTTAAGCCCTTCTCCAAAATAAGATATATGCTCACAAATCCATGGTCACACCCTATATCCGCCACGCTCGATACGCTTACCATATCTGCGATCTTTTTCATTCTTAAACTTACCGGTACCATCAATCCAGATAATCCTTTAACTTTCTTGACCTTGAAGGGTGACGCAGTTTTCTGAGAGCCTTGGCTTCTATCTGACGTATTCTCTCTCTAGTAACATTAAACTCTTTTCCTACCTCTTCAAGCGTTCTTGCTCTTCCGTCATCAAGTCCGAATCTGAGTCTTAATACCTTCTGCTCCCTGTCTGTAAGAGTACCGAGTACCTCGAGCAGCTGCTCTTTAAGCAATGTAAATGCTGCAGCATCTGCCGGTACGGGAATATTGTCATCGGGTATGAAATCGCCCAGATGGCTGTCTTCCTCTTCACCGATGGGGGTTTCAAGAGAAACGGGTTCCTGACTGATCTTAAGTATCTCTCTTACTCTTTCAACAGGCATGTTCATCTCTTCTGCAATCTCTTCGGGGGTAGGTTCACGCCCCAGCTCCTGCAGCAACTGTCTTGAAACACGGATCAGTTTATTGATCGTCTCAACCATATGTACGGGAATACGTATGGTCCTTGCCTGATCCGCAATGGCTCTTGTAATGGCCTGTCTGATCCACCATGTGGCATATGTGGAGAACTTGAAACCTTTTCTGTAATCGAATTTCTCCACAGCCTTTATAAGTCCGAGATTTCCTTCCTGAATAAGATCAAGGAAAAGCATTCCTCTTCCCACATATCTCTTTGCTATGGAAACTACCAGACGAAGGTTTGCCTCTGCAAGCTTCTTCTTGGCTTCTTCATCTCCGTCTTCCATGCGAAGAGCAAGCTCTATCTCTTCATCGGCACTAAGTAACGGAACCTTTCCTATCTCTTTAAGATACATGCGTACAGGATCCTCTATGCTTACTCCGTCCGGCACCGACAGGTCGATGTTCTCCATGTCGATCTCGTCTTCTTCGGTAAGAATGATCTCTTCATCGTCAATGATATCTATGTCATCAAGATTGATATCGTCTTCGATAGGATCGATCTTCATGACATCAACGCCGGAAGCGTCCAGTGTCTCAAGCACCTTATCCATCTGTTCCTCGTCAAGATTAAATTCCGCAAAGGTATCCAAAACTTCGTTGTAATCCACAACATTTTCACGCTTCTTTGCAGACTCGAGAAGTCCCTTTAACTTCTCTTCAAATTTGGGTTGTAATGATTCATCCATGCCTGTTATCTCCTCCAAGTTTTATTTTGGTCTTTTTCAAGTCATCAAGAAGCTTTTTATCCTCAAGGACCTTTTTTATCGCATCGGGATCGCTTCCTATGTTTTGCGAATGATATTCAAGACTTGCCGTTTTTACACTGATGAGTATATCGTGCAAAGCCTTTTCTTTATCCCTCACATCATCTATCTCTACAGGTAAGCCGTTTAAACCCGTGAGTTTCGTATTGAACAGTCTGGCTATCTCTTTCTGCTCATCCTCGTCCTGTGTCAATGACACCAGTGATGCCGCTTCAAAAGGCGTGCCGCTGTTAAAGCTGTCAAACATGCGCTCGGCGACCCTTCGATACAGTTCCTCGGTAAAATCCGATGGTGAGATATATTCTGATATCCTGTCAAAAATATCCCGCTCTTCACTCATCCAGGTAATGAGCAGCCTCTGTGCCTGTTTTCTGCCTTCTGCGGGATCGGCTTTTTTTACCCCGCTCTTTATGGTCTGTTCGGGTCTTACGATTCCCGAAGCAGCATAGCTTATGACCATCTTTTTCATGGCGTCCGCAGAAATGTTGTATCTCTCACAAACAGCATCGATATAATTGTTTCTTTCCACTTCATCCGCAAAACCGCATATCTTTTTTGCTATCTCTCTGTAAAATGACGTTTTTTCCTGCGGATCCTTGAGGTCAAATCCTTTTTCCAATACCTCTGTCTCGAAAAAGAAACTGTTCTTAGCCGTATTTATGCGTTCTTCAAAGGCTTCCCTGCCAAGATTCTTAATGAACTCATCAGGGTCCTTATACGGTTTCAGGTCCAGTACTTTAGCATTCAGATCGACTTCTCTTAATATTCCTATCGCTCTTAAAGCCGCCGAGGTTCCCGCACCGTCGCTGTCATAGCTTAATATGACACTGTTGCAAAACCTCTTTAAAAGATTTGCCTGTCCCGATGTAAATGCGGTACCCAGTGAAGCCACGGCTTCTTTAAAGCCTGCCTGATGCATGGCGATGACATCCATGTAACCCTCGCATAATATCAGGTAATCCTTCTTTGAAGATCTTGCGAAATTCAAGCCGAACAGGTTTCTGCTCTTATCAAAAACAGGGGTCTCCGGACTGTTTAAGTATTTAGGCTCTCCTTCGCCCATGACTCTTCCGCCGAAACCAATGACTCTGTGATTGATATCCTGTATAGGAAACATGACTCTGTTCCAGAACTTATCGTGAAGTCCGCGTTTTTCATCGAATGATGCCAGCCCGGCTTCTATGATATCTGCATCCTTATAGTCTTTGCTTTTCAGATATTTTACGAGATCGTCACCAAACGGCAGGGCAAAACCGAGTCCGAAGGCATTGATAGTCTCTTCGCTCAACTGCCTTTTTAAGAAATAGTCCATGCCGTGCTTTCCGCTGTTGCCCCGCAACTGGTAATAAAAATATCTGGCTGCCTCTTTATTTATCTCCAGAAGAAGATTCTTCTTCCCTGCTTTCCTTTTTTGTTCTTCACTTAATTCATATTTCGGTAATGTGATCGAAGCCCGTTCTGCCAGCTTTTCAAGCGCTTCCGAAAAGGTGGCATTTTCATACTTCATGATAAAAGTGATGACATTTCCGCCTTCATGACAACCGAAGCAATAAAACATCTGCTTGCTTCTTGATACCGAAAACGAACCTGTCTTCTCATTGTGAAACGGACACAGTCCGACGTAATTTGCTCCTTTTTTCTGAAGTCTGACATATCCTGAGATCACATCCACTATATCATTTTTACTTCTGACTTCTTCTATAATCTCATCGGGATAATACATCAGTTTTTCCTCTTGTTAAATATGCCATGATTTCGGTATAAACAATTCCTCATATTTTGATATGGCATATCGGTCACTCATGGCTCCGACAAAGTCGCATACGATCCTTTCCTTAGCTTCTCCTTTATTTAAAAGGTTTAAGAGTTCCGTCGGAAGAAGATCTATATGGTTCATGTAATAAGTATACAGAGTCTCCATCAGCCTTTCCGCCTTCCCTTCCTCGGACTTGGCTTCCGGATTCTTATATACGTTTTCAAACATAAACTCCCGCAGCTCTTTCATTGCCTGTGCCACGGGTTCTGACTGACAGATGTCTGCTTTGCCGGTACTGGTGGTAACAATATCGTGAATAAAATGATCGAGCCTCTCTCCGGTAGTATAGCCTATGACCTTTCTTATACTCTCAGGTACATCGGCTTCGGTTAAGATCCCGGCCCTTATGGCATCGTCCATGTCGTGATGGATATATGCGATCTTATCGGAAAGTCTGACTATCTTACCTTCAAGAGTCGAAGGATTTCCGCTGGTCTGGTGATTTAATATACCGTCTCTGACTTCCCAGGTCAGATTAAGGCCCTGACCGTCTTTTTCAAGCACATCCACCGTTCTTAAGCTCTGAACGTGATGTTCAAACCCCAAAGGACATATCTCATTTAAAGCCCTCTCTCCGGCGTGTCCGAAAGGAGTATGTCCCAGATCGTGTCCCAAAGCGATAGCCTCAACCAGATCCTCATTTAATTTAAGAGCCTTTGCAATCGTTCTCGCATTCTGACTGACTTCGAGCGTGTGCGTCAGTCTGGTCCTGTAATGATCTCCCTCGGGAGATAAAAATACCTGTGTCTTATCTTTTAAACGTCTGAAGGACTTACTGTGAAGTATTCTGTCCCTGTCTCTTTGAAAGACCGGACGAATATCACACTGTTCTTCCTGCCTCTGTCTTCCGCGACTGTTGATGCTTAATGTTGCGTAAGGACTGAGTGTCAGTTTTTCTCTGTTTTCTAGTTCTTCCCTTATGGTCATGCTAAAACCTCTCTGCACCGTAACGGTGTCAAACCCGCAGGACCGCTAAAAAAGCCCTACATATAATATATTCCGTACCCGGGTGTTTTTTCCTTTATCAGAAAATATAAAATTTTTATTAACAATCTTTTTAAAGTCTTAATAACCTTGAAAGCTTTTTTCAATCTATGTATAATGGATTGGATTTGAATAGGAGTATATTTTTAATAAGAAGTAATATCTTTCCTGAAAGGATTTACCATGCAATACACATTGGGAATTGATATCGGTTCAACAACCGTTAAAATAGCCATATTGAACGAACATCATGAGGTACTGTTCTCTGATTATGAGAGGCATTTCGCCAATATTCAGGAAACTCTGACATCTTTACTGAAAAAGGCTCATGAAAAGCTCGGAAACCTTACGGTCCATCCCATGATCACCGGTTCGGGCGGTCTGACACTCGCCAACCACCTTGAGGTTCCGTTTACTCAGGAGGTTATTGCAGTTTCCACATCTCTTGAAAAATTTGCTCCAAAGACCGACGTTGCAATAGAGCTCGGCGGTGAGGATGCAAAGATCATATATTTTGACAACGGAAATGTAGAACAACGCATGAACGGTATCTGTGCCGGTGGTACAGGTTCTTTTATTGACCAGATGGCGGCACTCATTCAGACCGATGCTACCGGTTTAAATGAGTATGCAAAAAACTATAACTCGCTTTATACGATCGCAGCCAGATGCGGAGTTTTTGCAAAAACCGATATTCAGCCTCTCATAAATGACGGTGCTACAAGAGAAGACCTTTCCGCATCCATATTTCAGGCTGTCGTAAATCAGACCATTTCCGGACTTGCCTGCGGTAAACCGATCCGCGGACATGTAGCATTTTTAGGTGGTCCTTTACACTTTCTCTCAGAGCTTCGTGCCGCTTTTATACGTACGTTAAAGCTTGACGACGAGCATATCATAGATGTTGAGAATTCTCACCTGTTCGCAGCCATCGGCTCAGCTCTCAATGCAAAAGAAGAGATCAAATGCTCTCTCGATGACATGATATCCCGTTTGAGCAACGGAATTAAGATGGAATTTGAAGTCGCCAGAATGGAGCCTTTATTCGCTTCCCAAAAAGAATATAAGGACTTCGAGGAACGTCATGCCAAAGCCCAGGTAAAAAAAGGCGATCTTTCAACCTACAAGGGTCGCTGCTTTATGGGTATCGATGCCGGTTCCACAACCACCAAGATCGCTGTCGTAAGTGAAGACGGAGATCTTTTATATTCATTCTATGATAACAATAACGGCAACCCTTTACAGACTGCCATTGATGCGATAATAGACATATACAAAGTGCTTCCAAAGGATGCAAAGATCGTAAGAGCCTGCTCTACCGGTTACGGCGAAGCTCTCATGAAAGCTGCATTCTTACTCGATGACGGAGAAGTAGAGACCGTTGCACATTACTATGCGGCAGCCTTCTTTAAGCCTGACGTGGATTGCATCCTCGATATCGGCGGTCAGGACATGAAATGCATCAAGATCAAAAACGGCACCGTAGACAGTGTTCTGTTAAATGAAGCATGTTCTTCGGGATGCGGTTCGTTCATAGAGAATTTTGCTGAGTCTCTCAACTACAGCGTTCAGGATTTTGCAAAAGAGGCTCTCTTCGCTCCTCATCCCATTGACCTCGGTACCCGATGCACGGTTTTCATGAATTCAAAGGTAAAACAGGCACAGAAGGAAGGTGCCGGCGTAAATGACATTTCCGCAGGTCTTGCCTATTCTGTCATTAAAAATGCTTTGTTTAAGGTCATTAAGGTTTCCGATGCTTCAGAACTTGGAAAGAACATCGTTGTACAGGGTGGTACCTTCTACAATAACGCTGTCTTACGAAGCTTTGAAAAAACTGCAAACTGTGAAGCCATACGTCCTGATATAGCCGGGATAATGGGGGCTTTCGGTGCTGCTCTCATATCAAGAGAACGCTACGAAGAGGGCTATAAAACAACCATGCTGGACATGAGATCCATAGAGAACTTTACGTTTGAGACCAGCATGTCCAAATGTAAGGGTTGTACCAACAACTGCCGTCTTACAATAAACCGTTTTCCCGGAGGCCGTCACTATATTTCCGGTAACCGCTGCGAACGCGGTCTCGGAAAAGAAAGAAACAAAAACAATGTTCCCAATCTGTTCGAATATAAGATGAACAGATTTTTTGACTATGAACCGCTTTCGGCAGAAAAAGCCACACGCGGTACTGTCGGTATACCCAGAGTCCTGAATATGTACGAGAACTATCCCTTCTGGTATACCTTCTTTACGGATCTTGGGTTTAAAGTAGTTCTTTCTCCCATAACCAACAGAAAGATCTATGAGCTCGGCATAGAATCCATCCCTTCGGAATCGGAATGCTATCCCGCAAAGCTCGCACACGGCCATATCATGTGGCTAATAAATCAAAATGTGGATTTCATATTCTACCCTGCTCTTTTCTATGAAAGAAATGAGTTTAAGGATGCCAACAACCATTACAACTGTCCTATAGTCACATCATATTCCGAAAACATTAAAAATAATGTTGAAGAGATCGGACGTGGCGAGGTTCGTTTCATGAATCCGTTCCTGTCCTTCACCGGTGCGGATGTGATCGCTAAGGCACTTGTTAAAGAATTCGATAAATTACCGGCCAACGATGTTATAAGTGCCGTTTACCACGCATGGGAAGAACTTGACAATGCCCATAGAGACATTCAGAAAAAAGGCGAGGAGGTCATTAAGCAGCTTAACGAGACCGGTAAGCGCGGTATAGTTTTAGCCGGAAGACCTTATCATCTCGATCCCGAGATAAATCACGGCATACCGGAGATGATAACCTCCTATGATATCGCTGTACTCACGGAGGACAGTGTTTCACACCTGGCATCTCCGGAAAGGCCTCTCATAGTTTCAGACCAGTGGATGTATCATTCTCGTCTTTATGCCGCTGCAAGTTTTGTAAGGACCTGCGAGAATATCGATCTTGTACAGTTAAACTCCTTCGGTTGCGGTCTTGATGCCGTCACCACCGATCAGGTAAATGACATACTTTCAAATGCAGACAAGATCTATACCTGCTTAAAGATAGATGAGGTAAACAATCTTGGTGCCGCCAGAATAAGGATCCGTTCTCTCATATCGGCTCTGGAGGTCAGAAAACGGCTCGGTAAGGAACGTACCATCCGTCCAAGCTCCATAACAAAAGTAGAATTCACCGAACAGATGAGAAGAGACGGATATACCCTCATTGTTCCC
>CACZSE010000056.1 GCA_902783735.1 uncultured Lachnospiraceae bacterium | reverse complement strand
CTATCGTAACCAGATCAATCCCCATTTTCTGTATAATACCCTCTCCTGCATGAGAGATATGGCTCTTATCAATGACCAGGACGATATCGCCGAAATGGCAATGTCTTTGTCGGATATATTCAGATATGCCGTAAAAGCAAGCAATATCGTTACCGTCAGGGACGAAGTCTCATATATTGCAAAATATGCACGTATCATAGAATACCGTTTCATGGGCAAGATAAAGATCGCTACCGATGTCGATGAAGATGTTCTCGACAAACCCATGATACGTTTCTTCTTACAGCCACTTGTCGAGAATTCCGTATTTCACGGTCTGGAGCGTAAAATGGGGCCCGGCTCGGTCTGTGTACGGATTGAAAATGCGGGTGAACGCCTGAATATAACGATAGAGGATGACGGATGCGGAATGGACGAAGATACGCTGTCCGGTTTAAGAGACCAGATCATCAATCCTCACGAAAACGGCGGCATAGGTCTTTCAAACATAGTTCAACGGTTGCGTCTGTTCTATAACGATGACTATTCTTTTGAAATAGACAGTGTTGTGGATGAGGGCACGATAATAAGGCTCTCATTGCCCGATCACATGAGAGAACCGTAAAAAGTAAGGTATTTAGTGAAGTAACGGGGGTATCAGAAATGTTAAATGTTTATATAGCCGATGACGAAGTATGGGTCACTTTGGGTTTAAAAAAACTGCTGGATAAAATAGAGATCGACTCCTGGGTAATGGGAATAGCAAACAACGGTCTGACAGCCAAAGAGGAAATAGAGATGTTCAAGCCCGATGTCGTATTCACCGATATCAGGATGCCGGGTATCTCGGGACTTGATCTCTTAAAGGTCATACCCGAAGTATCTCCGGATACCAAGGTTGTGATAATAACAGGCTTCGCGGAATTTTCATATGCCAAGGAAGCCGTTAAATATCATGCATATGACTATCTTTTAAAGCCAATAAAAGAGGAAGATCTGTTAAGAGTAATGACAGCCATTTTAAATGACACTAAGGACAGACCTGACGACGGTGTCTCTATGCCCTCCTATGACAAAATGATCGATAATGTGATCTCGGATATACGTGAACACTATACCGAAGATATATCCTTAACATCTCTTGCCTCCAAGTACAATATCAGCATGGGACATCTTAGCAAGATGATAAAGGATCGCCTTCAGGTTAATTTTTCCGACTATATAGCTTCTTTAAGGATCCAGCGTGCCAAAGAGCTCTTAAGGGATGAAAGCATTTCCATTCAGGAGATCGCCGAGATCGTCGGATATAATGACTACTTCTATTTCACAAAAGTGTTCAAAAAGGTCGAAGGGATATCTCCCAGCAAATATCGCAAGGAGATCTGACAGCACTGCCTGTTATTCATTATGTTTTGCACATCCAATTTTCCCAAATATGAAAATATTACCAAACGGGCAAAATTTTTACATGTTTTTTTGACGATAATAGCCATATTATGAAATCGTTAGGAGTACTCAAACAAAACAAACTGCAAAATGTATACCCCTGACAGATGCACCGACGGGTCCATCTGTCAAGGGAAGGGATTACTCTAAGGAGGTAAAGTATTCTATGAAAAAGAAACTGTTAAGTATGATGCTCAGTTTGTTGATGGTTGGGACATCACTGGTAGGTTGCGGTAATACCGCTTCAGCTCCCACGGGATCATCTGCGACTTCGGACACAGTGGCAAAAATATCTGAGGAAAAGGTTCCCGATGCACCCGCTCCCGCTGCAAACGGCGATATAAAGATCGGTGTTTCCATCTGGAGTTCAACGGATGTACTCGGTTCACAATGCAAGATGATACTTGATGAGGCTGCGGCTGCTCTCGGTGTTCAGGTTCAATATGTTGACCAGGGACATGTATCGGAAAAGGTTACGGCATCTGTAGAGCAGTTATGTGCAGCCGGATGTCAGGGTATCATAATCTGTAACTCTTCAGATACAGAGATGGCTTCAGCTATAAAGACCTGTAATGATAACGGAGTTTATCTTGCTCAGTTCTTCCGTATCATAAACCAGGAAACAAGCGCAGATATCTATCAGGCAGCCGTTGATTCTGAGTATTATGTAGCAGCAGTTCATGAAAATGAGCCCGAAAACGGCGAGAAGCTCGTACAGATCCTTCTTGACAAGGGCGACAGAAATATCGGTCTTATAGGCTGGGAACAGGGCGATGCAACATGGCTTGGCAGATGGGAAGGTTACAAGGCAGGCGTTGAAAAGTGGAACGCAGCTCATCCCGATGATCAGGCAGTTTTATCTGAGCCCCAGTATGCAGGAACATCTTCGGAAGGTGGTTCAAAGGCAGCTGAAGCTCTTATGAGTGCCAATCCCGATCTCGATGCTCTCATTCCCGCAGGTGGCGGCGGCGATCCTCTTCAGGGCGCTATAGCAGCTGTAGAACGTGCAGGAAAGACTGCTGACATCGATATAGTCTCTACAGACTTTTTACCCGACCTCGGTGAAAGACTCGCAAACGGTTCCATGGCCGGCGAATCAGGCGGACACTACTGTGATCCTCTCTTCGCTTTCATGGCAGTATACAATGCGATCCAGGGTAACTACTCAGATTTCGGCGGTAAGTTCGAAGATATCAAATTCCCTTACCTCTATGTAGCATCACCCGAAGATTATAAGGATTATGAGAAGTATTTCGTAGATCAGCTTCCTTATACATCCGATGAACTCAAAGAGATGTCAAAGCTTGACATGGAAGGTCTTAAGGCAAAAGCAGCAGCACTTTCCATTGAAGATGCGGCATCAAGATCAGGTAAATAATCAAGATATAAGGGCCGGTATCGCAACACGGTACCGGCCTGTTTATTGCAAAAAATCCTAATTTTTTTGGTTTAAATGAGGTAAATCGGTATGAATGAGTCAACTGAAACAACCGCAAAAAGGCTGTCAGGTCAGTTCAAAGGATACCTGCTGCTCCTTATAATGGTTTTCATCTCGTGGGGTATATTCAAGCTGATAACCCCCGATAATTTCGGTTCAGCCAAAAACATGCTGAGCTATTTTGAAGCATCGCTGCTGGCCGCAGTCGGTGCCGTAGGTTTTTATTTCGTAATGGTAATGGGAATGTTTGACTTTTCCATTGGTGCCAATATAATGCTGTCCGCCATCGTGGGCTGTGTCTTTGCGAATCGCTTCGGTCTCGGATACTTAGGACTCATAGCAGGTGCCATATTGACAGGTGCCATCGTCGGTATGCTTAACGGAATGTTCTATATTAAGTTACGTATTCCCTCAATGATAGTAACAACGGGCCTTGCTCTGATCTATGAATCCATAGCAAATTATATCGCAGGTGGCGTGGAACAGACGCTCCCCTCAGGCCTTCGCGCTTTCGGTCAGATGCCCGGAAATATCATCCTGGCAGTCATTGCTTTTGCCATTGCTTATCTTTTACTCAACTATACAAAGATCGGTACTTATACCTATGCAATAGGAAGCAACGAATTCGTTGCAAAGAATATGGGCATAAAGGTTAATAAATATAAGATCTTAGCTTTCATAATAAGCGGAGCCTTCCTTGGGATCATGGCCGTTCTCACGATAAGTTACGGTTCATCCATGGTCGCTGTTACCGGTATGGCATCCATGACACGAAACTTCGTTCCGACCATGGGATGCTTTTTCGGTCTTGCTTTCAAAAAATACGGTATGCCGATACCGGCTATCATAATCGGAGAATTTGTTATAAATATCATCTTCTTCGGCTTTATCGCTTTGGGAGCTCCCACTGCCATCCAGGATGTCATAACAGGATTTGCTCTTCTCATAATAGTTATGCTGACAACCAAAGTAGCCAAGGGTGAGATCGTAAAGTAAGGAGGGGAAGCAAATGAGTGACATAAGATTGGAAATAAAAGATGTCAGCAAGAACTTCGGTATAACCAAAGCCTTGCAGAGTGTATCTTTCAATATAAACAAAGGTGAAATACATGCCCTTATAGGTGAGAACGGTTCGGGAAAATCAACTCTGACCAATTCACTTGCCGGGATCTATCAGAAGGACGACGGTACCTTCATCCTTGACGGAAAAGAGGTTCATCCCGTTAACCAGGTAGAAGCCAACAATGAAGGTATCTCCATAATAGTTCAGGAGCTCGGCACTTTAGACGGACTTACCGTTGCTGAAAATATCTTTCTCGGCCATGAAGACAGATTCGTAAAAATGGGTATCAAAAACACATCTGCGATGAACAGAAAAGCAGGTGAACTTCTGGCCGAATACGGTTTTGACCGCATCAAGCCTTCCGACATGATAGAGAATTATAATTTCGAAGACAGAAAGCTTGTTGAGATAGTAAAGGCTACTTACTTTGATCCAAAGATAGTGGTCATAGATGAGACTACCACTGCCCTGTCAAGAGAAGGCAGAGAAGAACTCTATAAACAGATGTATAAGATCAGAGAAAAGGGAAATACGGTCATATTCATTTCACACGATCTTCCCGAAGTGCTTAAGATGTCAGATACCATTACGGTTTTGAGAGACGGTGTATATATAGATACCATAAAAAGTGCCGACATCGATGAAGACGGACTCAAAAAGCTGATGGTAGGCAGGGAAGTCACGGGAAAATATTACCGTGCGGATTATGATGAGGAAGTATCCGATGAAGTGGTCATGAAGGTAGAGGACGTATCCGTTCCCGGTCTCATATCCCATGTAAGTTTCGAACTTCATAAAGGTGAGATATTGGGTTTTGGCGGTCTGTCCGAGTCCGGTATGCATGAGATCGGTAAAGCATGCTTCGGTGCATCATATGACAGAGAAGGCAGTGTGACTCTTGCTGACGGAACAAAAATAAATGATATACCCACTGCCATCTCACACAGTATAGCCTATACCTCGAAGGACAGAGATAATGAATCTCTTGTAATGAACCAGAGCATACGAGATAACATATGTCTCCCGTCACTGGATGAGCTTTCCAACAAAGCTCACCTCTTGAGTGACAAGAAGCTTAAAGACTTTGCCGAAAAATACGCAAAACAGATGTCCACAAAAATGCAGAGTGTTAACCAGTTTGTTTCAAATCTCTCGGGAGGAAACAAGCAAAAGGTGGTTCTTGCCCGCTGGATAGGCAAGGATTCCGATATCCTCTTACTTGACAGTCCCACAAGAGGAATAGACATTAAGGTTAAACAGGATATATATCAGCTTATGGACAGCATGCGAAAATCCGGTAAATCGATCGTCATGATCTCCGAAGAGCTTATGGAACTGATTGGAATGTGTGACAGGATAATCATCATGAAGGACGGTAAGATCAATGGAGAACTTAAACGAAGTAAAGATATGGATGAGAACAGTCTCATCTCAAAGATGGTATAAGGAGGGATGGTCATGGATAGCAAAGATATAACTCAGGCACAGGTTGTGGGTGCCTTAAAAAAACAGTCAGTCATAAACATGATCCGCTCATCTCTTCCATTCATCGGACTTATAGCGATGTGCATAGTCTTTAACATCATTACCAAAGGCAGCATGTGGAACAGCCGTAAGCTGATCATGAATCAGGTATATGTAGTACTTATATCCGCTACGGGAGTTTTCTTCATCATGTCGATGGGAGGTCTTGATTTCTCTCAGGGCTCCATACTCGGCATAGCATCGATAGTGGTATGTCTGCTTTCGGGTAAAAATATGCTGTTGGCTGTGATCGGCGGAATAGCAGCCGGTGCACTTATCGGTGCTTTTAACGGATATTTCTACGTAAACAGAAAGATCAAATCATTTATAGTAACCATATGTACGATGTTTCTGTTCAGAGGATTTATAAAATACATGGCATCCAATTCTCCGGTTGCCGCAAGCATGAAGGTATACGACTACGATACAACGGCCATCAAACTAAGTATCACAGCCGTTGTTCTGATCATAAGCTTTATAGTATTTCGCTTCACCGGATTTGGGATAAATTTAAAAGCCATCGGTGCAGGTGAAAAAGCGGTTAAATTTGCGGGCGTAAGGACCGACAGAGTTAAATTTCTGATCTATGTTCTTTCCGGTGCCATAACAGGTCTTGCGGCTTTTGTGAATATTGTTAAAAACGGCTCCGCAACGGCAAATGTCGGCAACCAGCTTGAAACCCAGATCCTCATCGCACTTGTCCTTGGAGGAATGCCGATATCCGGCGGTGCAAAAGTAAGATTTGAAAATGTGATCGTAGGTTCTCTTTTATATGTAGTTCTTACAAACGGGCTTATCATGATGGGACTGACAACCCAGGCCATGCAGCTGATACAGGGAATCGTATTTTTGATCTTTGTAGCGATATTTGCAGACAGGGAAAGCATATCAGTCATAAAATAACATTTACTTATAAACCGGTAAAACACAAAGTGGTGCAGATATCTGCACCACTTTCTTAATATAATCTTTGGATCAGTCATACAAAAGGTACTGTTTTCGTTCAATGCAAAACCGGTCCACATCATCCTGCCAATATGCTTTTATCTCCTCTGCGCTTTTTCCCTGCTCTATCAGTTTTCTGACTTCATCGGTTCCCATAAGATAATCGATCCAATAATGGCCGTTCTTATCGGGTGTTCCAAAGAAATCTATATCGGGATTGGCTTGTTTTATGCCGTTATATGCATCGATAAGATATTGCAGATCTATCCCCGCTTGCGTAATGTCCTCAAGAGGAATATCTCTTAAATCTCTTCCGTAGCAGACCTGTCCTTTAAACGGCGGATCGGTTGCCCCGCTCATGCTTTGGGGGGTAAATGAAAAATCAAAGGACCCCGAATTTTCAAGATAAGGACTTCCGTATATCTCAAAGGGATAGTCGGTGCCTCGTCCCACGGAAACTGCAGTATTTTCAAAAAAGCAGGTGGAAGCATAAAGATAAACCGCTCTCATATCTTTTATGTTCGGCGAAGGATCTATCACAATTTCGGTTTTGATATCATGACTGTAATTCTTGCATCCCACAACAGTCAGATCGCAGGCATCTTTTCCGGCATTTAACCAGCCTTCGCCATTTATCATGCGAGCCAGTTCTCCCCATGTCATGCCATGTACCACCGGGATGGGTAATCTTCCCACATTTGATTCAAAACCGCTCTTTAATACGGGACCGTCGACATAGAATCCGTTTGGATTAGGTCTGTCCAAAATGATGACATTCTTATCATGCTCAGCACAAGCATCCATAAGGTACCAGAGTGAAATATAATATGTATAATATCTCAGCCCCACATCCTGCATATCCACGACCAGCGTATCAAACTTTTCCAAACTCTCTTTTGAAGGATAGTGCGACTTACCGTCATATAATGAAAGTATAGGAGTCCCTGTCTTTTCATCTGTTGAATCGCTTATTGAAGCTCCCGCATCCGCATCACCCCTGAAACCATGCTCAGGACTGAAAACTGCGGTAACATTTATATTTCTGTCTATAAGGGCATCCAGTATATGCTCGTTCTTATTCAGATCGTCTCCCACAATACCGGTGTGATTGGTAAAAAGTGCAACCTTCTTTCCTTCAAGTAACGGAAGGTATTCATCAAACCTCTCATCACCCAATATCACTTCTTCGGATTCAGGCTCCTCCTCTTCATTTTCCACAGCCTGTTCTTTCTTAATCTGTTCCCATCTGTTACAGAGTTCGCCGGACTTTTCGATATAACTTTCATCGGACAGGGCTTCTGCTCTCTTTTTGTAAACAGCAAGCTTACTTAAAACATTTCTGACACGCGGATCCGACTCATCGTTCATAACGCTTTGGTCGACCAGTTTAAAACTGTCACAGACCATGGATTCCAGAAGACTCATGAGCTGTCCGGTGATATCCTCATCGCTGTCCATACCTATGGATAATATCTGTGAGGTAAATCCCAGTGTCGATGAAGTATACGAACTGCCCGCAAACGAATTCGGGTTTTTCTTAGGGTTTATAAGGGGTGAATTGACTTTGTTGGTCAAATAGGCTATGACAAGATCCCTTTCAGGGTCTATTATGACCAGTGTCCCCGTCCATCCCTGGTGTCCGAAGGAACGGGATGACGACTGAGTACCGAAATACCATGTTCTCATGTGATCGGCTTCACGCCACCAGCCGAGTCCCCAATTGGGATCTTTCTCACTCTTCGGAGCCGTAAACATATCCATGACATCATCGGAAAAATATCTGTTTGTACCGTAGCCTCCGGTTAACATAACTGAGGCAAGCTTTGCAAGATCAGTTGCGTTCGAAAACAGTCCTGCATGTCCCGATATTCCTGCCATGCTGTAATATGCCAGCTCATCGTGAACTTCACCCTGTATGGTGTCAGTCCTGATACCGTCAAAGAAAATGGTACCATCCCTGGTATTGCCGTTTAATTCGGTGGCTGCACAGTCATCTCTTGAATAGCCGTTATCAAGAGGTCTGTAAGTCATATGCGAGAGCCCCATGGGACCTGCAAATGTATCCTTAAGATATGTATCGAGGTCCTTTCCTGTTATGTTTTCAACTATAAACCCCAATATCATGAAATCCAGATCCGAGTACATCGTCTGCGTTCCCGGCTCATAGACAAGCGGTGTCTTACAAATGGACAAAAGTGTAGCCTGTTTTGTTTCTTCGGAACTGTCATTACCGGAAAACAGTTCCTTCTTTTCAGGCTTACAATATCCTACGGAAGGAGCAAAGCCTGCCTGATGCTTTAAAATATCCCTGACAGTCAGTTTAGATTTCCATCTTTTTTGTGTATCGGGATCAAACCTCTCATATTTATCTATCCTTACATCGAGAGTTTCAGTAACAAATCCCTCGCCAAGATATTCTGTTATCCTGCTGTCAAGATCAAGTTCTCCGTCCGTGACCAGCTTTTGGACAGCATAATTTGTCGAAAACATCTTTGTGACGGAAGCAAGATCATATAAGGTGTCCGTTGTCACATCGGGGGAAGCAGTGTTTCGTGAACCATCGGGCAGATAGGAATTTACCTTGCCCCACGCATTTTCATATATGAGTTTCCCATCCCTGATCACTGCCATCTGAGCACTTGTAAATCCGTATTCTATGTCCGTTTTAACAATATCTTCGATAAGTGACAAAGTATCTGCATTTATGCCTGCTTCCTTTGGTGTAGCATTCACTATCTCAGGATACGGTATGCATACCCTCACTTTGGTCTCGGCATCATAAGGCAAAACAGATGATATCTGAAATGTATTCATGCCTCTTAATGCTATATCCGAAAGATCAACATCATATATACCACCCGGTTCTATGGCAGATGTATCAGCTTCCTTCTCATTTATATACAGCTTAAATCCTGTTATATCCTCGCCGACCGAGATGTACATATGTCCCTGTCCGCTGTAATATTTGAAACTGTCCATACTGTTCATGGCAAGGGTTGTGCTCACATTGTCATTTCTTCCCGGAAACGTATCATCCACCATCCACTGCGCATCGGGCATGGATGTGATCTTTTCAATTACAAGCAGAGCAGGACTCTCATCCTGCTCTGTTTGAATATCGATCTGCTCTATGACCGGTTCTTCCGTCACAACTTCCTCTTGTTCTTTTTTCGTGCATGAAGTTAAAAAGAGCATCAAAGAAATGACCGGAATCAGATATTTTAAAATTCTATATCTTCTTTTCAACTTTTCACCCTGTTCAATTCTCTTCACTGTCGCTTTCCCGATCAATATCAAAATCCATCAGTTTAAGCAATGACATATCTTCGTTTTGCTCAGCCACAAGCCTCTTTGACTGATTTAAAATAGCTTCTTCCACCTTATTTCTTACAAGACGTCCATTTCCTGCTTCACGGGCATTTGTGGCCTGGATCACTTCAAAATAAGACTGTAAAGGTGCAAGGACTTCATCATCCAAAACATATCCTTTGGACTTTGCGGTTATCTTTGCTATTGAAACCAGCTCTTCTCCCGTATAATCGGGGAAATCTATAATATTGGGGAAACGGCTCTTAAGTCCCGAATTCGATTCAAGGAAATCTTCCATCTCCTTTGAATAACCCGCCAGGATAACGATCAGATTATCTCTGTTATCTTCTATACATTTAACCAGAGTATCTATCGCCTCAAGACCGAAGCTGTCATCTTCTCCTCTGTACAGGCTGTAAGCCTCATCTATGAACAAAACACCGCCAAGCGCAGACTTTACCACCTGATTTACAAGGGGCGCCGTATGGCCGGCATATCTTCCCACAAGGTCACCTCTGGATACTTCCACCAGCTGTCCGCCCGACAAAACTCCTATAGCTTTAAGATACTTACTTACTATACGTGCAATGGTAGTCTTACCGGTACCGGGATTTCCCGTAAAGATCATGTGCTTATTGAGCTCGCCTGCCTTAAGTCCTTCTTCACGGCGGCGTTTCTGCATTGCATAATATTCCTTGAGACTGCGGATATAATCCTTGACCATATCCAGTCCCACAATATTTTCAAGCTCACTCTCAACCGCTTCCACCTCGCCGCTGTAGCCTGTCTGAACAAAATCACTCATCGGGAGCTTTTCTTTGTCAGAAGCAAAGACGATCCTTCCTTCCTCACAGGTAAGAGTGATAGCGCTTTTAGCTTCATCACTCTCAAGTTTAAACTGTGCCAGGGCTTTCAAAATGTCATTATATGTATCCAGTATCCCCTGCAAGCCTCTGTTCTTAGAGGACTGTCCTATGATAAATTCTCTGAAGCTGTCGTCGATCGTAATATCAAACAAAAGCTGTTTTTTACATTTTTCAATGAGGATCTCTTCCTGATCCTTAGATATCTTTTTAAGTGCTTCCTCATTCAGTGCTGCTGTTTCACAAACATCACCCAAAGCATTTACAAACGGTGCTCCCATCACTCCCGCAAGCTTATCCAACCCGTTTCTTCCTATGAAAACAAAGTATTTGCCTGCGGCTTCCAAAGAACCAACCGTCTCGCCCGCCAAAGCGTTGCTCACACTGACAAGCTGGCCTTTTTGCATGATATATCTCTCGGAAAGCCTGCACTCTCCGGTAGTCACAAGATCACTGAGTCTTGTAAGCATCGAAACATGACAGTTTTCATAGTTTTCAAAAGCAAGTACCGAAGCCTTACTCTGAAGTGCGGAATAAAGATCCTGTAAAAACAGCTTATCCTCCGCAGCTGTGGGATAAAGCGAAAGGTCAATGGTATATATATCGCTTACGGCAAGAATATGTCTTTTGCAAAGCTCATCCGCAATACACGAAAGAGCATAGTGCTTTCCTGTGCATTTGGGCCCCGTAATAAAGATACTGTTAAGTGCATCATTACTGTCTCTTTCAGTAACATAGGG
>CACZSE010000055.1 GCA_902783735.1 uncultured Lachnospiraceae bacterium | reverse complement strand
GATGAATCCCTTATGGGATATTCAAATCTATAAAATGCCTATAAAATACTTGCATATAGGGTTGTCCTGTTGTATAACCTATTTATAAAGCAGGACAAAGGCGTTCTGAGAAAGGTGTGCATGCATCTTTCTCGGGACGTTTTTTATTATTCTAATATGCTTTTAAAAATATTCCCTGCTTGACCGCTCGCGCTAAATCCTCGCGTAGCGGTACTAAGATGCCGGCCGTAGACAGCCGCCATCTAAGGACCGACGCTGTGGACGTCTGCGCAGGGAATATTTTTAAAAGCAAAGTACAATATTAAAGGAGGCATCATGTTAAAGATCAACGAAGATTATCTGAAATTGAGAGGAAGTTATCTGTTTTCTGATATAGCAAAGAAAGTAAAGAAGTTTGAAACTGAAAACCCCGATAAGAAGATCATAAGGTTAGGTATAGGGGATGTGACTCTGCCGCTTTGTGATGCTGTTATAAAAGCGCTTCATAAGTCTGTGGATGAGATGAGTGTCAAAGAGACTTTCAAAGGTTATGCCCCCGATCTGGGATATGAATTCTTGAGAAATACTATAGTGGAGAATGACTACAAGTCACGTGGCTGTGAGATATATCCGGACGAGATATTTGTTTCTGACGGAGCCAAGTCCGATTCGGGAAACATACAGGAAATCTTTGCGACAGACAATGTGATAGCCGTATGTGACCCGGTATATCCTGTATATGTTGATTCCAATGTAATGGCCGGAAGAACTGGAAGATTTGATGAACTTAACGGTCGGTGGAGCGATGTGGTATATATGCCATGTACAAAAGAAAACGGGTTCTGTCCCGAGATACCCGATAAGGAAGCGGACGTTATTTACTTATGCTTTCCAAACAATCCTACAGGTGAGGTCATAAGTAAAGACAGGCTGCAGGAGTGGGTGGATCATGCGAACAGGACCGGAGCTGTCATTATATATGATGCGGCATATGAAGCGTATATTTCCGATGAAAGTATTCCCCACAGCATCTACGAATGTGAAGGTGCAAGGACCTGTGCCATTGAACTCAGATCGTTTTCAAAAAATGCCGGATTTACCGGACTCAGACTGGGCTTCACGGTGATCCCAAAGGATCTTGTTATCGGAGGGACAAAGCTTAATTCACTCTGGGCCAGAAGGCATGGAACAAAATACAACGGTGCACCGTATATTGTTCAGAGAGCCGGTGAGGCAGTGTACTCAGAAGCCGGAAAGAAACAGATAAAGGAACAGATCGCCTACTACATGGCAAACGCATCTTATATATATAACGGCCTTAAGGATGCGGGATATGAGGTGTATGGCGGAACAAACTCACCTTATATCTGGCTTAAGACCCCTAATGAGATGAGCAGCTGGGAGTTTTTTGACACACTGCTTAACAAGGCCGCTGTTGTCGGGACACCGGGAGTAGGCTTCGGACCTCAAGGTGAGGGATATTTCAGACTGACGGCGTTTGGTGATAAAGAAGCAACAAAGGAAGCTGTGGCAAGAATTATCAATATGTGATAACACATTCTTTCAAAGACGTTTGAAAAAAACAAAAAAGTACTTGCACATGCAAAATGTGTAATGTATAATACCGTTTGGACAAAGGCGTCTTGGAAGGAATGTGATCCATTCCTTTTAAGGTGCTGTTTTTTATTTATGCAAGTATAGTTTTATAGGAGGAAAAAGATATGTCATACGTTGACGAGGTACTTGAGAAAGTAAAGAAAAGAGATGCGGATCAGCCTGAATTTATCCAGGCAGTAACAGAGGTGCTTGAGACACTTAAGCCCGTTATTGAGAAGGATGAGCAGAAGTATCGTGACCTTGCTATCCTTGAGAGGATCACGGAGCCCGATCGTCAGATCATGTTCAGAGTTCCCTGGGTAGATGATAATGGTAAGGTACAGGTTAACAGAGGTTTCCGTGTACAGTTTAACAATGCTATAGGACCTTACAAGGGAGGACTCAGACTTCATCCTTCAGTAAACCTTGGTATC
>CACZSE010000054.1 GCA_902783735.1 uncultured Lachnospiraceae bacterium | reverse complement strand
TGTTGTCGACGCTTATTGTAGCGTCGCTTGTTTTTTGTGACAACAGCACTTATCTGCTGGCGGCTCAGACAGAAGCGGCGATATCGGAAGAGGCGGTCGACACAAACAATGCTGAGGTTATCGTTTCAGACGATGATGCTCAGGGTGATGCGGTAACGGTTGAAGATGATGCGGATAATGAAGAAGTTACATCTGTTACCGAGGAAACGGTATCTGATAATACTGTATCGGACAATGAGATCGTCGATGACAAGTCAGAGGATGAAACAGTGATCTCTGAACCCGATCTTGAGGCAGGAACGGACATTTCAGCATACCTTACGGTTGATGCATCAGGAACGATCACGGCTTATTCGGGAACAGACATCAAGGATATTGTTATACCTTCAAAGGTAAACGGCATTACGGTCACACAGATAAAGGAACGTGTATTTGCCGAACACAGTGAGATCGAATCTGTTGCTTTCCCCAATACATTGAAGAGCATTGGAGATAATGCATTTTATAAGACTGCGCTGGGTAATAAAAATGTATTCGGTACACTGACGATCCCGGCATCGGTAGAATATATCGGACTTGAGGCATTTAAAGAATGCACATATCTTGGAAAGGTAGTATTTGAGAATCCAAATGATCCTTCTGCCGAAGCGATCGTATTCAGACATAATTGGGATCATTCCGAAACCTTTGCAGGGTGTAAAAATTTAAAAGAGATAGAATTGTCAGACCGGGTACAGAATATCCCCAATGATTTTGCACAAAACTGTACTGCACTGGTTAATGTTAAGTGGCCTGCAAAACTTAAGATAATAGGCGAAAGTGCTTTTGCAGGTTGTACATCCCTGGTTTCTTCGGACTTTTCAAAGACAATGCTTGAAAGTGTCGGAGATTATGCTTTTAAAGACTGCAGCAGCCTGGAAGCTCCACAGTTTCCTGCTACCCTTAAGACTATCGGGGTCGAATCGTTTGCCAATTCTCTAATGGGAACAATAACGGCGTTGGGAGATATTGTGATCCCTGCAAGTGTAGATTACATCGGTCATGATGCATTTACAAAATGTAAATATCTTCGTTCCGTTAAATTTGAAGATTATACCGGAGACGGTGAAGTTCCTGAGCTGCAGTTAGATATATGGTTTGGCTACTCCAGAGCATTTACGGACTGTGAAAAACTTGAGACCTTAGTACTTTCAAACAGGATATACAATATTCCTGCGGGATTCGCAAATGGCTGTAAGGCACTGAAGAATGTAGTGTATCCGGCAGATTTAAAGACTATAGGTGACTGTGCCTTTCAGGATTGCATTAGCCTTAAGAGTGCCGATTTTTCTGCGACAGGACTGACAAGTATCGGTACTTCTGCATTTGCTATGTGTTCTTCGTTAGATGCTGTTAAGTTTCCTAAGGATACTTTGATCAATATTGAAAGAGAAGCCTTTTACAAGACTCTGATGGGTTCACCTGACGGCCCTTCACAGATCGTGATACCGGCCAGCGTAGACAGGATAGCCTGCAGAGCGTTTTCTGAATGTGCTAACCTTGGGAAGGTTGTCTTTGAAGATTATAAGGGTGTCGGCAATCCGTCAAAAATTGACTTTGCTACATATTTCGGCAGTGCAAATACCTTTGCTGATTGCCCGGTTCTTTCTGAGATCGTTCTTTCAAACAGGACACAGGAATTGGGTGAGGGATTTGCGAGAAACTGCAGTATGCTTACAACGGTTTCTTATCCGGAAAATATTCAGGTAATAGGATCGGAGGCATTTAAAAACTGTACATCGCTGATTTCATCTGACCTTTCAAATACAGCGCTTGTTGAAATAAGTAACGGCGCGTTTGACCTGTGCAAGGCATTGCCGGTTGTAAAGCTTCCTAAAGGACAGACTCTCAGCATAGGTGATTATGCTTTTGCCACAACATCCATGGATGAAGATGGTAAGCCAGGAGATCTTTTCATACCTTCAAATGTAACAGGCATAGGTGCAAATGCATTCAGAGAGTGCTCAAACCTTGGCTCGGTTTCTTTCGGACCGGACAACGGATATGTGGAAAGCATGAATCTGGGACATGATATGCTGGCATCCTGCCCAAATCTCAGCGAGCTTGAGGTTTCGGACAGAATAACGGATATTCCTTACAATTTCGCGTATGATTGTGAAAAACTTTCACGTATTAAGATCGCCGGATCTGTAAAGACCGTAGGTGACAGAGCATTTATGGTATCGGCGTACGGAAAAGTTTTTGAAACTCGTTTGGAAGGAAATTGTCAGGCGGCAAAGGATTACGACTGGAAGGGAAGTAATCGTGTCCTTGTCGATGCTGTCTCAGTTGTAACACTGAATGAGACGGAGCTTGAACTGGCTTTAAAAGAGACTTATAAGCTTACATATACCGTAAAAACCATTCCCGAAGGAAGTCCTGTACCTGCCCTTGTATGGAAGAGCAGCAATGAATATGTTGCAACCGTCAAGGATGGTAAGGTAACAGCCAATAACACAGGTTCGGCAGATATAACTATCTCTACTAAGGAAGGAATTGAAAAGGCTGTTTGTAAGGTAAGAGTTGTTAAAGAAAAGATCGTGCCTGTAAAGACCCTCAATATTGACAGCATAGATACGACTGTTTATGTGGGCGAGAGTAAGAAGCTTGGTTTAAAATATACTCCTGCAGATGCGACAAATGCAAAATTTGTATGGTCAAGCAGTGATAATCGGATCGCTGCCGTGGATGGCGACGGAAAAGTAACCGGAATGTCTAAGGGTGAAGCGTTGATCACGGTTACAACAAAGGATAAGAGCAAAACTGCCACCTGTAAGATCACGGTAAAGCAAAGAACAACGGGAGTCAGTCTAAGTTCAAAGGCCATAACACTTTCGGTAGGAGAGAAGACAGATCTTTTGGCTGCTCCCGTACCCGAAGGGGCTGAATATAAATCCATAGAGTTTGTTGTCGGATCGCAGGATCCTGTAACAAAGGACAAAGATGTTATAAGCATCTCGGGATCCGCTGACAAGGTAAATATTACGGCTGTCTCACCCGGCAGTGCACAGTTGAAAGCGATCCTTAAGAGCGATGAATTTACGGTATACAGCATATGTCAGATAACCGTAAAACAGGCTCCTGTGGATGCTGCAAATAATGCTGAAGCGGATAAAGTAAAAGAAGGTTTGTGGATCGTCGGACTCGATAAGGACGGATACACATTTACGGGTACAGCCGTTAAGCCGGATGTAAGAGTATACTATGGAGTCGATCTGTTACGTGCAGGTACCGATTATACGATAAGCTATAAGAACAACACCAAGATCGGAACCGATACGGCTCAGATCATAATAACCGGAAAAGGAAGATATTCTCAGAAGCATATTGAGACATTCTCGATCGTTCAATGCGATCTTGGCGTTTCAAATGATATTGTATCCGCAGTTGCATATAAGAATAACAAAGGGAAGCTCATTACGGAAGTAAAAGTCTGCGGCAAAGCATTAAAGGCAAACAAGGATTATACATACGAAGAGGAAGCCGACAGTCTCATCATAAAAGGACAGGGAAATTACACAGGCGTCCGTAAGATCCCGGTTACACAGTCAGCAACGGTTGCTATCGGCAAGATGAAGATCAATCTGCCCAAATCCATGCCTTTCTGCGGCGAACCCGTAACATTGTCAAAGGATGATCTGGTCGTCAGCAGTGCCGACGGAAAAGAACTGAAGGCAGGACAGGATTATTCCGTTCGTTATGAGAATAACCAAAATGTCGGTACCGTAAATGTATTCATTACCGGAAAGACCGACACATACGGCAACGGTTACAGCGGAACGGTTAAAAAGACGTTCAAGATCACGCCTGCAAAACTGACAAAGGAAAACACCAGAGTCAGCTTCGCCGGTGAGGCACAGTACGCAAAAGGCGGTGCAAAGGTTTCGCCTGTTATAGAGTGGACCGGTGCTAGCGGAAAAGTATGGCTTTTAAAGGAAGGTATCGATTACAACATAAGCTTTAAGAATAATACTGCAGTCGGTAAGACGGCCACCATGACTGTTAAGGGCATAGGATGCTTTGCGGGAAGCAGCCTGACCGGTTATGAGTTCAAGGTAGTAAAGGGCAATGTTTCCGAACTGTTTGCCTTTGCTTCAGATAAGGTATATAACGCAAAGAAGAGCGGAAGTGCATTTGTCAGTGCTCCGGTAGTATATGATATTGACGGAAAGAAGCTTTCCGCAAACAAAGACTATAAGGTTTCATATACCATTTTGAATTCGGGCGTGGCCCTTGGTAAAAAGACAAAAGCATCCAACGGAGATACAATTCGGGCAACCATAACCGGTATGGGCAATTATGCCGGAAGCACAACTTATGCTGATTATCGTCTGGTCTCAAAGGTTAAGAGCATAGCTTCGGCTAAGAATCCAAAGATAGCTGCTAAGGAATATACCGGAGCGCCGGTTGAACTTAAGCCTTTCCCCGAACTTAAGATGGGCAAGAACGAAGTTCTGATAGAAGGAGATAACGGATACAGAGTGGTAACGTACTTTAACAATGTAAATAAAGGAACCGCTACGGTTCTTGTTAAAGGTACAGGAGAGTATTGTTTTGTAAAAGCTATCACATTTAAGATAGATTCAGTTAAATTTAAATAAGGTCATACAGCCTGTTCTCGGGGGATCCTTTTGGGTCCCCCGCTTTTCATTTAGTGGCAGTGAGACTGAAATTATCAATATCTTGTATATATCTGATAATAATGATATAATTTATAAGACTATGGGTCATTAGGCCTTTTACTAGCATTAGATGCATAGTCAAAATTTAGACACAAGATATTGATTATATGGAGTGTATTTTTTATGAATGACGACAGAGAGTTTATTGATCTTGATTCCACTCAGAACTGGTCCCAGCTGGATGTAAAAAGGGAACTTGACAATCTGGAAGTGGATGCTGAGACGGGTAAAAAGTACGACTTTGCCAGAGGCTTTAACGAAGACAACAAAACAGACGAACAAAAGGTGCTTTTAGACGGCCTTACCAGCGGATTGAATTATATACCGGAGGAACTCTTGCTTTCCGCCGATGAAAAACATGAAGCCGACATGGACAAGATGCCCGAAGAAGAAAAGCCGGACGTCAGCTGGGCGTACAGGACAGAAGAAGACAGCGCTGATGCTGATGAACCCTTCATCCCCATTGCCAGTCTCAAAAAGAGTGAAGAAGAAAAGTATG
>CACZSE010000053.1 GCA_902783735.1 uncultured Lachnospiraceae bacterium | reverse complement strand
TCTTCCGGTGAATACTGTCTGATCTTCTCATTGGGTATTTTTATATCCTGAAGATTTATCAGATTTGAATCCAGCCATTCTCCGTAAGGTTCACGGCTTGCATAACGCTCTTTAAGCTCACTGTCAAGTATGACTGCTCCCTGTTTTGTATCTATGAGAAGCATCTTCCCGGGATGCAGTCTTTCTTTTTTCAGAATGTGTCTTTCATCTACTTTTAATGATCCTACTTCCGAAGAGATGATAACCCTTCCGTCATCCATAACATAATATCTCGAAGGACGAAGGCCGTTTCTGTCCAATATGGCTCCGAGTACATCACCGTCTGAGAACAGTACCGAAGCCGGACCGTCCCATGGTTCCATCATGGTAGCGTAGTACTGGTAGAAATCTCTCTCCTCCTGTGAAATGGTATCATTATGCTCCCACGGCTCGGGTATGAGAACCATTGCAGCCAGTGCAGGATCCATTCCGCCCATGATCATAAATTCAAGGGCGTTATCAAGCATTGCGGAATCGGAACCTTCTGCAGATATTATGGGGAGCACCTTAGTAAGATCCTCCGAACTGAACAGACTTGTGGCTATTGTCTCTTCTCTTGCAAGCATCTTATCCACATTTCCCTTGATGGTATTTATCTCACCATTGTGGACAACCAGCCTGTTGGGATGAGCCCTGAGCCAGCTGGGATTTGTATTTGTTGAAAACCTTGAATGAACCAAAGCTATTGCCGATTCATAATCCTTATCCTGAAGATCGGCAAAGAATGTCCTTAACTGACTTACTAAGAACATGCCTTTGTATACAACTGTCCTTCCCGATAAAGAAGGTACATAAGTATTCTCATTGCTCTGTTCAAATACTCTTCTTACAATGTAAAGCTTTCTGTCGAAAGCAAGATCATCCGAAATCGCTGCAGGCCTTTTTATAAAAGCCTGATATATATACGGGCAGCTTTCAAGAGCCTTCTGTCCCAATACCTTATCAAATACAGGTACCTCTCTCCAGCCAAGGAAGCTTAACCCCTCTTTTTCAACTATAACTTCAAACATCTTCATAGCCTGAGATCGTTTAAGTTCGTTTTGCGGGAAGAAAAACATTCCCACTCCGTACTCTCTCTCTTCTCCTATGTCGATGCCCAGTTTACCACAGACTTTTTTAAAATATTTATGGGGTATCTGGGTAAGTATTCCGACACCGTCTCCCGTCTTTCCTTCTCCGTCTTTGCCGGCTCTGTGTTCAAGGTTTTCGACGATCTTTAATGCATCGTCTACTATTGCATGACTTTTTTTGCCATGAATATTGATAACGGCGCCTATTCCGCAGTTATCATGTTCAAATTGTGGTTCATAAAGAGTTTTGGATACTTGCATATATCTGTCCTTTCTGTGGTGGTTTTCGTCAAATACGATCCGCTATCTGTCCCCGCCGTTTTTCCATATAAGCGCCGCTTCGATCAATCCTCTGAAGAGAGGATGGGGTTCATCCGGGCGGGATCTGAATTCCGGATGGGCCTGTGTAGCTACGTAAAACGGATGATCCTTAAGCTCGATCATCTCAACTATACGTCCGTCGGGCGATGTTCCCGACAATACCATGCCGTTTCCCGTAAGCACGTCACGATAGTCGTTATTTACCTCATATCGATGTCTGTGTCTCTCGCTTATGTTATCCATGCCATACAGCTTATGAGCTATCGTATCGGCTTTAAGCTTACAGGGATATGCTCCCAGACGTAATGTGCCTCCGATATCCTCGATCCCCTCTTTGTCAGGCAGGATACATATAATGGGATTTTTTGTATCCGGATCAAATTCGGTACTGTCGGCATCCTCCAGCTTACATACATTTTTTGCAAATTCGACTATGGCCAGTTGCATGCCCAGACATAGTCCAAGATAGGGAAGCCTGTTCTCTCTTGCATACTTTGCCGCAAGGATCTTACCTTCTGTTCCTCTGTGTCCGAATCCTCCGGGAACCAATACTCCGTCAACGTCCGATAATATTTCCTCTATGTTTTTTTCATTTACGGTCTCTGAATCGATCCACTTGATATTTACCTTTGCTCTGTTTGCAATTCCTCCATGCTTAAGGGCCTCAGCAACACTCAGGTACGCATCATGCAGTTCAACGTATTTTCCTACCAGCGCTATGGTTACATCGGTATTTGAATGATGCAGATCATCAACCATCTGCTTCCAATGTGTCAGGTCAGGCTTGGGACACTCCATTTTCAAACAATCACACACTGCCTGAGCAAGGTGTTCTTCTTCCATCATGAGAGGTACTTCGTAAAGCGAAGGAGCATCAAGGTTTTGCAGTACATGTTCTTTTTTCACATTGCAGAAAAGAGCTATCTTCTCTTTCATGTGATCGTCGATCGGATAATCCGAGCGGCATACCAGTATGTCCGGCCATATACCCATGCTCTGAAGGCTCTTAACACTCATCTGAGTGGGCTTTGTCTTCATCTCTCCCGATGCCTTGAGATAAGGTATCAGAGTAACCTGTATGATGATCGCATTTTCCCTTCCGACCTCAGCCTGAAACTGTCTGATCGCTTCCAAAAACGGCTGGCTTTCAATGTCTCCGACCGTTCCTCCGATCTCTATAATGGATATCGTTGTCGATTCGGACTGTTTATCTTTATATATCCTGTCCTTGATCTCATTTGTGATATGCGGGATGACCTGAACGGTTCCCCCGCCATAGTCACCGTGTCTCTCTTTGTTAAGAACCGACCAGTATATCTTTCCCGTGGTTACATTTGAATTATGATCAAGATTCTCATTTATGAATCTTTCATAATGTCCAAGGTCAAGATCTGTCTCCGTTCCGTCGTCCGTAACAAAGACTTCTCCGTGCTGGATCGGGTTCATTGTTCCGGGATCCACATTTATATACGGATCAAACTTCTGCATGGTAACGTGAAAACCTCTGGCCTTCATCAATCTTCCCAAAGACGCTGCCGTTATTCCTTTTCCAAGTCCGGATACGACACCTCCGGTCACAAATACATATTTAACCATATCATTCTCCGCTGGCTCCGTAGTTTGACAATACTCTTGCCGAAGGATCGTTTACATCACAGCCTTCCCATGACTTGTTGGGCATCCAGAAATCCACTATCATATGAGCCTGTCCCGGATAGTATTTTTCAAAGATCTGTCTGTATAAAAGCGATTCCTTCGTGAACGGTTTCGCAAAATCATATTGATCGCTCAGTCTTTCAAATTCTTCATCACTGTATATCTCAGCTGCATACTCTTTTAAGTAATCTACCATTGAGTGTCCGACTGCGTCTGAAAATGCTGCTTTTTCTCTCATTAAGATGTCATAGGGAAGATAATCACCTTCAAATGCGTGTCTTAAAAGATATTTACCCTTGTTATATTTGTTGAGTTTCATTTCCGGATCGATGCTCATGACATACCTTACAAAATCAAGATCACCGAAAGGTACTCTGGCTTCCATAGAATTTGAAGAGATACATCTGTCGGCACGGAGCACATCATACATATACAGCTCTCTTATGCGCTTGGCAGCCTCCTCCTGGAAACTTTCCGCATCCGGAGCGAAATCAGTATACTTATATCCGAAAAGCTCATCCGAGATCTCACCTGTCATAAGAACTCTTATATCTGTCTGCTCATGGATCGCCTTACATATAAGATACATTCCCATGCTGGCTCTTATCGTAGTGATATCATATGTTCCAAGGATAGATATGACTTCTTCAAGTGATCCGATCACATCTTCTTTTGTTATGATTATCTCCTTATGTTCACTTCCGAGATGATCGGCAACCTCTTTCGCATATTTCAGATCTATGGCGTCGGTATTCATGCCGATCGCAAATGTCTTTATAGGCTTTTTTAAAAGCTTTGCCGATACGGCACAAACAAGTGAACTGTCAAGTCCTCCGCTTAATAAGAATCCCAGAGGTGCGTCTGCATCAAGTCTCTTTTCTATACCTGCCACAAGCTTGTCATGAATGTTTTTACATACCGTATCGATATCGTCATGAATAACTTCCTTAACAGCAGTCATGTCTCGGTAGCAGATAAACTTTCCGTCTTCATAGTAATGTCCCGGCGGGAAATCCTTTACTTCACCTACAAGTCCCACAAGGTTCTTTGCTTCACTGGCAAATACGATCTCATCATCCTGTGTATATCCGTAAAACAACGGTCTGATACCGATCGGATCCCTTGCTGCAACAAGGTCATCTTTGTCAGCATCATAAATGATACATGCATACTCGGCATCCAACATTTCAAACATGCCTGTCCCGTATTTCTCATACAAGGGAAGCAAAATCTCACAATCAGAATCACTCACAAAAGTGTAGTCCTTTTGTAATTCTTCTTTTATCTTCCTGAAGCCATAAATCTCTCCGTTACAAACGATCGCATTATCATTCAGTTCAAAAGGCTGCATTCCTTCCTCAGTAAGTCCCATGATAGCCAGTCTTTCAAACCCCAGTGTTACATCTTTGTATTGTCTGATACGCTGCATATCCGGGCCCCTGGATATCGTTTTGTCAAAGTGTTTCTTAAACGTTTCCAAAGAAACACTCCTTCCTTTATATCCCATGATCGAGCACATATGCTTTTTCCTCCTTATAACCGCCATACACCCCCGGGAATTCCCGGAGGTAGTATGGTAAATTCTATTCAGTATACCTGATCTATGCAGATGACGTGATTTTTTCGGTGAAGACCGTATCGGGTCTCGGTACTTAGCGATTCAGACATGTAAATGGCTGAGAGCTTAGTACCGCTAGGGGTACCCGATCCGTGCGAGAGCTGAGTCTGAAGCGAAACAATCTCGTCATCTCATTCATCAGTTAACCTTCTTTTTACTCCACATCCTGAAGTGCGTTGAAATCCTCTTCGCCGGTTCTGATCTTTACAACCTTTTCGACAGGATATACAAAGATCTTTCCGTCTCCGATATGACCTGTGTACAGAGCTTTCTTTGCTGCGTCTATAACAGCCTGTACAGGGATCTTGCTTACAACAACTTCAACCTTTACCTTAGGAAGCAGTGTTGCGTCGACCTCGACACCTCTGTATTTCTCGCCGGCACCCTTCTGGATTCCGCATCCCATAACCTGTGTTACAGTCATACCTGTTACACCGAGTTCGTTCATAGCCTTTCTTAATGTGTCGTATCTTGAGAGTCTTGCGATAATGACAACCTTGCTTATACCTGTTGAAGGAAGCTCATTCACTACCTTAACCGCTGTAGCCTTAGCTGCTTCGCTCGCTTCTTCGTATACATCTGAGCCCAGGCTCGTGTTCTCGTTTATATCCATTGTCATGGTGTTTGAAATATCCATGATAGAGAAGCCTGCATATGCAGATGTAAGACCGTGT
>CACZSE010000052.1 GCA_902783735.1 uncultured Lachnospiraceae bacterium | reverse complement strand
CATAATTGCGGCCTAAGCTGATAATTTCTTTCTTCCTTTTGCTCTTCTGGAAGCTAAAACTTTTCTTCCACCCGGAGTACTCATTCTGGAACGAAAACCATGAACCTTAGAACGCTGTCTCTTCTTAGGCTGAAATGTCATCTTCATATGTCAACACCTCCTTTTCTATATAGGAAACAATCGTATCAATTATATTAGAAGTTTTTCTCATCGTCAAGTAAAGAAAAATCTTATTTTTTCAACAGAATTACATAATCTGTTATACCAAAATAACTCAATCTATATATAGTTACTATTTTTAGTTTTCCACCACAATATCTAGATATCCACAAAAAAAAGCGAATAAATCACAATTTAGTAATTATTATCCACATTTTGTGTATAACTTGTGGAAAACTATGTTTATAAAATCTTTATAAATTCGTTTAAACTCCCATTTTATGCGGATTATTTTATTCACATTATTTATCCACATATTCACATTTATAATAGAATAATACCAACGTATTCACAATTTCAAAATAATTTACATAATATTCTTGTGGATTAATTACGAATAAGATTAAATTTGAAATTTTGCATATTTTAGAGTAATATATAATAGATTGTTTATATGTAAATACATCTTTTTTGTTTGCTGTATTTTCAATGGAGTATATGATGCATCAGATCAAAGAAAAATGGGAAGATATCAAAGAATATATCAGGACCGAATACAGTCTTAATCCTGTTTCTTATAACACATGGATTCTCCCTCTAAAATTCTATGAAATTAAAGATAATACAGTTTATATTCTTATTCCTTCAGAGAATTCCCAGGCATTAAAATACCTTGATACAAAATATAAAAAGGTTTTTCAGGTTACCATTTCAGAAATGTTCAATGATTCATTTGAAATACAGTTTATCCTGGATAACAGCAAAGAAGAATCTGAAGAATATGTAGATATCACAAATAATATCAACTATAAAAATGCAAATCTCAATCCTAAATACAAATTTGAGACTTTTGTAATAGGAAGTAATAATAAGATCGCACATTCAGCTGCTTTGGCAGTAGCAGAATCTCCGGGAGAGATTTACAATCCTCTCTATATATACGGAGGTGCAGGATTAGGTAAAACTCACCTTATGCACTCAATAGGTCACTTTACTCTTGAGAGTAAACCGGACACTAAAGTTATTTATATTACAAGTGAAGATTTTACAAACGATGTTATTGAATCTATCAGAAGCGGTAATCAGTCTACAATTTCAAAAATGAGAGACCGATACAGAACAGCTGATGTTCTGATGGTAGATGATATACAATTTATAATAGGAAAAGAATCTACCCAGGAAGAATTTTTCAATACTTTCAATACTCTTCATTTAGCCGGCAAACAGATCATCCTTTCATCAGATAAACCTCCAAAGGAACTTGAAACTCTGGATGAAAGATTTAAATCACGTTTCGGAATGGGACTTATAGTAGACATTCAGGCTCCCGATTATGAAACAAGAATGGCTATACTTAGACAGTTAGCTGAAAATAATTCAAAAAAAATAGATGATGATATTATAAAGTATATAGCAGAAAACGTTAAATCAAATATACGTGAACTTGAAGGAGCATTTAACCAGATAATAAATCTTTCAAGAATAGAAAATACTGACATAATAACTCTCGATACTGCTGAAAAAGCTTTAAGAAATATTGTTAACCAGAATCAGAATGAACTTCTCACTCCTGATTATATATTAAATATTGTATGTGAAGAATTTGATGTAAGTCCCGAAGATATTAAGTCATCAAGAAGAAATCAGGAAATAGTTACTCCAAGACACATATTTATGTATCTTTGCAGACAAATAATAGATATGACTTATGAAGATATAGCAAAATATCTCATGAGAAAGGATCATACAACTGTAATGCACGGATACAAAAAAGTTAAGGATGATATATCTAAAAATCCTGAATATGCATCAAAGATAACCAACATAAAAAATAAGATTAATCCACAAAGCTGATGTGAAATATATGTAAATAAGATGTGAATAAAAAAATAATTAAATTTATTTAATTATTTTAAATGTTAATAAGTATATATTTATAAACATGCAAAATTTAAGTATTCACATTAAATATTTTATTAAAAAGCCTTTGTTTTAGAGCATTATAAGGTTTTTCCACATATTTACATCCTTTAAGATTAATACTTCTGATAACTTTATAAATATATATCATATAATTTTGCCTGACGGCCGGAAAGGAATTATGAACATGAAAATATTATGTCAGAAATCGGATCTGTTAAATGGTCTCTCTATAGTATCAAAAGCTGTTCCCAGCAAAACAACAATGTCTATACTTGAATGTATTCTTGTTGATTCAACTGCCGGAAATATAAAACTTACCGCAAATGATATGGAACTTGGAATAGAAACTGTTATAGAAGGACAGATAATTGAAAAAGGTATAATAGCCATAGATGCAAAAATATTCCTTGATATGGTAAGAAAGCTTCCTGACAGTGCGGTTAAGATTGAGACCGATGATGATAATAAAGCATATATAACATGTGAAAAGGCAAAATTTACCATTATAGGTAAATCAGGAGAAGATTTCTCTTATCTTCCTCAGATTAAAAAAGTTAATCCTCTTATCATTTCACAGTTTTCATTGAAAGAGATCATCAGACAGACTATCTTTTCAATTGAAGAAAACGACAGTAATAAGATAATGAGCGGTGAATTATTTGAGATAAATAATAATAAACTCAGAGTAGTTGCTCTTGACGGACACAGAATATCAATAAGAAAGATTGATCTTAAAGACGAATATGAAGATAAAAAAGTTATAATACCCGGTAAAGCTTTAAATGAAATCAGTAAGATAATCGGAGGAAGTGCCGATGATGACGTATCTGTTTTCTTTACCGATAAACATGTTTTATTTGAATTTGATAAAACCATAGTTATTTCCAGACTTATCGAAGGAGAATATTTCCAGGTTGATAAAATGTTAAATAATAACTATGAAACAAAGATGTCCGTAAATAAAAAGGAATTCTTAAGTTGTATAGACAGGGCTACTCTTTTGGTTAAAGAAGGCGATAAAAAACCTATTGTTGTAAGCATCGAAGATGAAAAGCTTGAACTTAAGATAAGTTCTACTTTAGGAAGCATGAAAGAAGAGATAGACATCAAAAAGGAAGGAAAGAGTCTTGTTATAGGGTTTAATCCTAAATTTATGCTTGATGCCCTTAAAGTAATAGACGATGAAGTTATAGATCTTTATATGTTCAATTCAAAAGCACCCTGCTTTATAAAGGATGCTGATGAAAACTATATATATCTTGTACTTCCCGTAAATTTTAACAATGTAGGTTAGGAATAAATATTTTATGGATCATGTAATAGATCTCAGAGATGATTATATAAAACTTGGACAGGCTCTTAAAGCAGCAGGTCTTGTTGAGTCCGGTGTAGATGCAAAATTTGCTATAGTTGATGGACTTGTTAAAGTAAATGGTGTTGTTGAGATACAAAGAGGAAAAAAATTGTATAGCGGCGACAAGGTAGAATTTGAAGGAAATAATATTGAAATAAGATAAAGAGGGGCATATATGATAATTAAATCCCTTGAACTGAGTGATTATCGTAATTATGAATCTCTTCACATGAATCTTGATAAAGGTACCAATATACTTTTTGGTGACAATGCTCAGGGAAAAACAAATATTCTTGAATCAATATATATGTCCGCTACTACCAAATCTCACAAACTCAGTAAAGATAAAGAGATAATAAGATTTGGAAAACAGGAAGCTCATATAAGGACAATAATTGAAAAGGATGATATAGAGACAAGAATAGATATGCACCTTAGGAGTTCAAAATCCAAAGGTATAGCCATAGACGGTGTTAAGATAAAAAAAGCCGCCGAACTTATGGGACTTACAAAAATTATCCTTTTTTCACCTGAAGATTTAAGTATTATAAAAAACGGTCCTTCGGAAAGAAGAAGATTTATAGATATTGAACTTTGCCAGTTAGACAATTTTTATCTGTATAATCTGAATAATTACAATAAGATAGTTAATCAGAGAAATAATCTGTTAAAAACGCTTTTTATTAATCCTGAACTTAAGGATACTTTAAGTATTTGGGATAAACAGCTCATATCTTACGGAAGTAAGATAATAGAAAGAAGAAAGCAGTTTGTAGATCAGTTAAATGAGATAATAGATTCCATTCATAAAAATCTTTCCGGTGATAAAGAAAGATTAAGACTTATATATGAGCCTGATATTGATCTTGAAGATTATGAAAAGAAATTGACGGAAAGTCACGATAAAGACATTAGATTAAAAATGACTACCGTAGGTCCTCACAGAGATGATATATCTTTTAATGTTTTAAGTGATGATAATAATGGAATAGAGATAGATATAAGAAAATACGGATCTCAGGGTCAGCAGCGTACAGCAGCTCTTTCGCTTAAGCTTTCGGAAATTGAACTTGTTAAGAAGATAACAAAAGATACTCCTATACTTTTACTTGATGATGTATTATCCGAGCTTGACAGTAACAGACAGAATTTTCTTTTAAACAGTATAGGAAATATACAGACTATAATTACCTGTACGGGACTTGATGAATTTGTAAATAACAGATTTGAAATAAATAAAGTATTTAAAGTAACTAACGGTACCGTAGAAGAAGCATCATAGGTATCAGAAAAAGAGGCATATAAAATGGCGGAAAACAAAAACGAACAATACGGAGCGGATCAGATACAGATACTTGAAGGTCTTGAAGCTGTAAGAAAAAGACCCGGTATGTATATCGGAAGTACTTCTGCAAGAGGACTTCATCATCTTGTATATGAGATAGTAGACAATTCTGTAGATGAAGCATTGGCAGGTTTTTGTTCGGAAATAGAAGTTACCGTAAATGAAGACAATTCCATAACTGTAATAGACAACGGAAGAGGAATACCTACCGGTATAAATCATAAAGCAGGAAAACCTGCAGTAGAAGTAGTATTTACAATACTTCATGCCGGCGGAAAATTCGGCGGAGGAGGATATAAGGTATCCGGAGGTCTTCATGGTGTAGGTGCCAGTGTTGTTAATGCTCTTTCAGAATGGCTTGAAGTCCAGATATACAATGAAGGAAAAATTTTTAAACAGCGTTATGAACGCGGTAAAGTAATGTATCCGCTAAAGGTTGAAGGAAAATGTGATCCTGAAAAGACCGGAACAAGAGTTGATTTTAAACCGGATGAAACCATATTTGAAACAACCGAGTTTGATTATTCCGTTTTAAAAGACAGATTAAGAGAAACGGCATTTCTTACAAAAGGATTAAAGATCACACTTATTGATAAGCGTGAAGTGGATGAAGAAGGAAATAAGATAGAAATTTCCAAAACCTTCCACTATGAAGGCGGAATCAAAGAATTCGTAACATACCTTAACAAGAGTAAAACTCCTCTTTATAACGATATACTTTATTTTGAAGGAACAAAGAATAAAGTATATGTTGAGGTTGCTTTTCAACATAACGATTCTTATACGGAAAATGTAGCAAGCTTTGTAAATAATATTACAACCCCGGAAGGCGGCACGCATCTTGTAGGTTTCAGAAATGCTTTAACAAAAACATTTAACGACTATGCAAGATCAAATAAGATATTAAAAGACAGTGATCCAAATCTTACGGGTGAAGATATAAGAGAAGGACTTACTGCTATCATAAGCATTAAGGTTGAAGAGCCTCAGTTTGAGGGTCAGACAAAACAAAAACTCGGAAATTCAGAAGCCAGAGGAGCAGTTGAAAGCCTGGTTTCAGAACAGCTTACATATTTCCTTGAACAGAATCCTTCTGTTGCGAGAACAATTTGCGAAAAATCCATTTTGGCACAGCGTGCGCGTGATGCTGCCAGAAAAGCAAGAGATCTTACAAGAAGAAAATCTTCTCTTGATACAATGGCTCTGCCCGGAAAACTGGCAGATTGTTCAGACAGAAACCCGGAAAACTGTGAAATATTCATAGTCGAGGGAGATTCCGCAGGAGGTTCCGCAAAGACTGCGAGAAGTCGTGCCACTCAGGCCATACTTCCTTTGAGAGGTAAGATACTAAACGTAGAAAAAGCCAGACTTGATAAGATTCTCGGAAATGAAGAGATAAAATCCATGATAACTGCCTTCGGTACCGGAATATATGATGATTTTGATATCTCTAAACTCAGATATCATAAGATCATAATCATGACCGATGCCGATGTTGACGGTGCGCATATTGCAACACTTATGCTCACCTTCCTTTACAGATTCATGCCTGAGCTCATCAAGCAGGGATATGTTTATCTTGCTCAGCCTCCGTTATTTAAACTGGAGAAGAACAAAAAGATATGGTATGCATATTCCGATGATGAACTGGCCGGTATCATTGAAGAAGTAGGCAGGGATCAGAATAATAAGATTCAGCGTTATAAAGGTCTTGGTGAAATGGATGCCGATCAGCTTTGGGAAACAACCATGAATCCCGAATCACGAATTCTATTGAAGGTAAGCATGGATGAAGATTCAGAGAGCGAGCTTGATCTTACATTTACAACACTAATGGGAGATAAAGTAGAACCAAGACGTGAATTCATCGAAGAAAACGCTAAATATGTAAAGAATCTTGATATATAAAAGGTGAAAAATGGATGATTTGATTTTTGACAAAATTAAACATGTTGATCTGAAAAAGACCATGGAAACGTCATATATTGACTATGCCATGAGTGTTATCGCATCCAGAGCACTTCCCGATGTAAGGGACGGTCTTAAGCCGGTACAGAGAAGAGTTCTTTATTCTATGATAGAACTTAACAATACACCGGATAAGCCTCACAGAAAAAGTGCCCGTATAGTCGGCGATACAATGGGTAAATACCATCCTCACGGTGACAGCTCCATTTACGGAGCTTTGGTAAATATGGCCCAGGACTGGTCTTTCAGATATCCGCTTGTAGACGGACACGGAAACTTCGGTTCAGTAGACGGTGACGGCGCGGCAGCAATGCGTTATACCGAGGCCAGATTATCGAAGATATCTATGGAGCTTATCTCCGATATAAATAAAGATACTGTTGATTTTGTTCCAAACTTTGACGAAACGGAAAAAGAACCGACTGTTTTACCCAGCAGATATCCAAATCTTTTGGTAAACGGTACCACAGGTATTGCGGTAGGTATGGCAACAAATATACCTCCTCATAATCTTCGTGAAGTAATAAGTGCTGTTGTAAAGATCATTGATAACAGGGTAGAAGAAGACAGAAAAACCGAGATAGATGAGATACTACCTCTTGTTAAAGCTCCCGATTTTCCTACCGGAGGAGTTATAATCGGTACACGTGCCGTTGAAGAAGCCTACAGAACAGGCCGTGGAAAGATCAGGGTAAGAGGTGTTACAAGCATTGAGACTCTTCCAAACGGAAAAAATCAGATCATAATAACCGAACTTCCCTATATGGTAAATAAAGCAAGACTTATAGAGAAGATCGCTGAGCTTCATAAAGACAAAAAGGTAGACGGCATAACCGATTTAAGAGATGAGTCCGACAGAGAAGGAATGAGAGTAGTTATAGAGCTCCGCAAGGATGTAAATGCCAACATCGTGCTCAATACTCTTTATAAACATACTCAGTTACAGGACACCTTCGGTGTTATAATGCTGGCTCTCGTAAATAATCAGCCCAGAGTAATGAATCTTCTTGATATGCTTGTATATTACATAAGACATCAGGAAGACGTTGTTACAAGAAGAACCAGATTCGATCTTCAAAAGGCAGAGGAAAGAGATCATATATTACAAGGATTACTTATTGCTCTGGATAATATAGATGAAGTGATCCAGATCATGAGATCTTCAAAAACAACGCAGGAAGCCAAAGATCGCCTTATGGAAAGGTTCGGGCTTACCGATATACAGGCTGAAGCAATAGCAAACATGCGTCTTCGTGCTCTTACAGGTTTGGAAAGAGAAAAGATTGAAAATGAGCATGCCGAGCTTGTTAAAAAGATAGCAGAACTCAAAGCAATACTTGCTGATGAAAAGCTTCTTTTGGGTGTTATTAAAAACGAGATTCAGGAGATATCAGACAAATTCGGAGATGACAGAAGAACACAGATAGGATTTGATGAATATGATATAACCATGGAAGATCTGATACCCGATGAAAATGTTGTCATTACAATGTCAAATCTCGGATATATCAAGAGAATGACGGTAGATAATTTCCACGCGCAGCATAGAGGCGGCAAGGGAATCAAGGGAATGACGACCATTGAGGATGACTATATCGAAGATCTTCTCATGACCAATACTCATAATCATGTGATGTTCTTTACCAACTTCGGTCGTGTATACAGATTAAAGGTTTACGAGATACCGGAGGCAAGCAGAACGGCAAGAGGGACTGCAATAATAAATCTGCTTCAGCTTAATCCGGGAGAAAAAATATCGGCTGTCATCCCGGTTACAACCTACGATGAAGACCACAACCTGTTTATGGTCACCAAAAACGGTACAGTTAAAAAGACATCGGTTACCGAATATGCAAATATCAGAAAGAACGGACTGATAGCGATAGGTCTTCGTGATGATGATGAGCTTATAGAGGTAAAGACCACTACCGCTGAATCTGACATATTCCTTGTAACAAAATACGGTATGTGTATCAGATTTAAGGAGACCGATGTAAGAAAGACCGGAAGAAGTGCAATGGGTGTTATCGGAATGAATCTTACCGACGGCGATGAGATCGTAGGCATGCAGCTTGATCATCAGGGAGATTCACTGCTTATCGTATCCGAAAAGGGTATGGGAAAGAGAACCGTACTTGATGAATTCCATGTTCAAAAGCGTGGCGGAAAGGGTGTTAAGTGTTACAAGATTACCGATAAGACCGGATATGTTCTGGGAGTAAAGGCTGTTACAGATGAGCATGAGATCATGATGATAACAACCGAAGGTATAATCATTCAGATTCCCATGAAGGATGTTAATACTTATGGCAGAATAACTTCAGGCGTAAAACTCATTAATCTCAATAATGATGTTATACTTGCAAAGATAGCAAAAGTCAGAGAGAAGATAAATGAGGACGGGGAAGTTGAAGCTATCGACTATGAGACCGTATCCGAGGAAGAATCTGAAGAAAAAACCGAAGAATAATTGAATTTTATATTTTAACGCAGATCAATGCAGATAGTTAGAAACAATATTATAATCTCCTGTATTGATCTGCGTTTTAAACCGTTTTAAGGAAAACAATATGAATTGGAATCAATTATTATGTTCTGACAGGATAAGATCATTTACCAAAAGTACAACATCGAGGGACTTAAGGACAGAGTTTGAAAAGGATTATCACAGGATAATAGGAAGTGCGGCTTTCAGGAGGCTTCAGGACAAGACTCAGGTCTTTCCTCTTGATAAGAGTGATTTTATAAGAACAAGACTTACCCATTCTTTGGAAGTAAGCTCTTTTGCTAAATCCTTAGGTCAAAATGTAGGAGAAAAGATCATAGCTTTAAACTTAGATCCGGATTTTAAGGAGAAACAAAAAGAAGATATATGTGCCATTCTTCAATGCGCCGGTCTGATCCATGATATTGGAAATCCGCCTTTTGGACATTTTGGTGAAACTGCAATACAGAACTGGTTCAAAAATAATCTGTCCGGTTTAAAGTTTAAAGGTAAACCTGTGGAATCGTATTTAAATGAACAGATGAAACAGGATTTTTACAATTTTGAAGGAAATACCCAGGCTTTAAGAGTTGTAAGTAAGCTTCATTTTTTGGTGGATGAGCATGGCATGAACTTAACAAAAGCTCTTTTATCCACGATCATCAAATATCCGGGTTCGTCCTTGGATATAAACAAAAAAAGCGGAAATATCAAAACCAAAAAGATGGGATATCTTTATGCTGAAAGGGATATTTTTGAAGATATTCAAAAAAGTGTGGGTACTGAAAATAACAGACATCCCTTAACATTTCTTCTTGAAGCGGCCGATGACATAGCTTACAAAACCGCTGATATTGAAGATTCAATAAAAAAAGGATGCATCACATATAAGCAGCTTTTAGAAGAGCTGAAAACGAACAAGTCTTATGAAAGTAAAGATGGTGTTTTTCGTAAGCTTGTAGAAATCCTTGAACATAAATATGAAAAAGCCGTATTAAATGATGTGGAACGTCCCGATATATACGCAGTACAAAACTGGATCATATCGATACAGGGACAGATGCTTTTTGCGGCATCGGACAGTTTTATAAATAATTATTCATCCATCATGGAAGGAAGTTACTGCTTTGATCTTTTTCATTCTACAGAAGAAGAAGATATGATGGAAGCACTCGGAGACATAGCTTACCGGTATGCATTTACCTCAATGCCCATATTTAAGCTTGAGATCGCTGCTGATACGATCTTTAATTTTTTACTTGATCGTTTTGTCGAAGCCGTGATAAATTATGATACCGATGAAAAGATGAGTGTTGTCGGTTCCAGAGTGATGGCACTTATCTCCGACGATTACAGAAGAATATATAAGATCTTTTCAAAAGAAAAGACTGAAGAAGAAAAATTGTATCTCAGACTGATCCTTGCAACCGATTATCTGAGCGGAATGACTGACAGTTTTGCTAAAGATCTGTATCAGGAGCTTAACGGGATACAATAAAAGAAAGAAGGTTTTTTAAATGGAATCGTATTTGATACTGAAGGATCTGGCTATCATCATCATAGCTGCCAAGTTTTTTGGGATACTTGCCCGTAAATGTAAGGCCCCACAGGTAGTGGGTGAGATAGTTGCGGGACTTCTTATTGGACCATGCTTCTTAAATATAGTGGTCCTGTCGGATTTTTTGTCGCAAATGGCAGAGATCGGTGTTATTCTGCTAATGTTTTCCGCAGGTCTTGAAACCGACTTAAAGGAAATGAGAAAGACCGGATTTGCTGCTTTTATGATCGCAGTTGCCGGAGTCTTTGTGTCTCTTGTCGGAGGATTTATTTTCTTCCAATGTTATTATGGATGGGAAGGAGTAGGAACAGAACAGTTCTTTAAGGCTGTATTTATAGGCTGTATTATGACGGCAACAAGTGTAAGCATAACTGTTCAGTCATTAAAAGAACTTGGAAAGATAAAAGGAAAAGTCGGTACAACCATTATAAGCGCTGCCATCATAGACGATGTCATAGGAATTATAGTCTTAACATTTGTCATAGGATTTAAAAATCCTGAGTCAAAGCCTGTAAGTGTTATCATTTCCACGGTTTTATTCTTTGTATTTGCTGTGGTTGTAGGATTTATCTCCTATAAGGTATTTAAATGGTTCGACAACAGATATCCAAGAACCAGAAGGATTCCGATAGCCGGTCTGGCATTTTGTTTTGCCATGGCATATATTGCAGAATATTTCTTTGGAATAGCCGATATTACAGGAGCTTATCTTGCAGGGATCATTCTTTGTTCCATAAGAGATTCCGAATATATAGCCGAAAAGATGGATATCAATTCATACATGCTCTTTGGACCGGTATTCTTCGCCAGCATAGGTCTTAAGACAAATATCGATAACATAAATCTTGATATTTTACTGTTTTCCATCGGCTTTGTAATAGTAGCGCTTTTATGCAAGATCATAGGATGCGGTGCTGTTGCAAAATGCTGTAAGTTTAATCTGAACGACTCGGCAAAGATAGGTGTAGGTATGATGACAAGAGGGGAAGTGGCATTGATCGTATCACAAAAAGGCCTTTCGGTAGGTCTCATGCAGCCGGTATATTTTACTTCTGTCATCCTGCTGATAATCGTATCTTCAATTTCTACTCCGATCTTACTGAAACTGCTTTACGGAAAAGACGGAGAAAACAACAGAGACCACGCTGCATTCCTCTATAAGAAAGAACGTGACGATGACTAAAGACGGAACAGATTTAAGAGAAGAATATTTAAACGAGAAAAAAAGAAAAGCAAAAAAAAGATGGATCAGAACGGTTATCATGTTCTACATCAGAATGATCATTCTGATAGTAATGGTTTCTGTCATAATAATGCTCATATATGAGAAAAAACAGCTTAACGAACAGATAGAAACGGTCACTGCAGAAAAAGAAGAACTCATAAGTGATATAAATACCAATTATATAACAAAAGAAGCCGCAAAGGAGCTTGTTGTTGAAAAGGTCTCCGATGACGGAAGGGAACAGTTAAAAGAAGAGATGTTGGAAATGTTCGAAGACGGTGACAGTGTTTTTACCGTTTTGGAAAATGTTTTCGATGATAAGATCGTTGTACAGGACATGTCAGGGTATTATTTTTATGATGTACGAGATGATATAGCAAAACATGGTCTTAGTTTTGACAGTTTTACATATCCGACCTTAAATGAAGAAACCGGAGAAGTTGAGGGAGAAGTAGATTATACCGGAGAAGGTTTTACGGTTAAGAGAGGTATAGATGTTTCAAAATTTCAGGAAAAGATAGACTGGGAAAAGGTTAAGGATGATGGCATAGATTTTGTTATCATGAGATGCGGATACCGTGGTTACGGATCAGGAAAGATAGTTGAAGATGAGACCTTCGAATATAATATCAAGACCTGTAATGAATTAGGTATCGACGCCGGAGTGTATTTTTTTACTGAAGCAAAAAATGTTGCTGAAGGTGAGGAAGAGGCGGATTTTGTTTTAGATCTTTTAGAAGAATATGATGCTAAGTTACAGCTTCCCATCGTGATAGACGTTGAACAGTCGTCAAATCCGTCTAAGAGCAGGACAAAAAATGTTACTCCCGAAGAAAGAACAGATATTGTCATAGCATTTTGCGAAAGAGTAAAAGAAGCAGGCTATGAACCTATGATCTACGGTAATCTAAAAAGCCATATGCGAATGACCGAAATAGACAGGCTGGAAGAATATCGCAAATGGTTCGCATATTTCAGGACACCGCTACGCTATCCATACAAATTTGATATATGGCAATATACCGATAAAGGTAAAGTAGACGGTATAAAAGGCGATATCGATATCAATCTTATGTTTGTAAAAGAATAGATGTTGACAAGCCATGATCATTTTCAGGTGAGCTCGGCTGAGTTCACCTTTTATCATTTAAAAACAAAAAATAAGGATCAGTAAAGATGAAAATAACCGGACAGATTTTGGAAACCATGAAAAAACAGATATATTTGGATTGCAATGTTTATGATGCAGAGGAGATCTCAAAGGGAATATTTCTCTCTCCGTCAAAGATACTTGAAGGCTCAAGGATCATTAATAAAATGGATCCGTTTTTCAGGGTAGTCATTCTCATGGGGAATGCGTATATCATGGCCGATGAATCAATACTGGGCGGATGTAATGAGCTTTTTAAGGACAGTAAACCGGAGTGGTTTTTTGACTTTGACAATTTAAGAAGGATTGATTATATCCTGCATGAATACAAAAAAGAGATAGTAAATACACATATCTATTTTCTGCCCGCCGAAGGATCACAGATCGAAGAACCGTGGGGTGATGAGATATGGCTGAATGAAAAAGATATTGAAAATATGAGAGAAAACAATATATGTCACAGAGCTTTGTGTTACTCTCCCACACAACCCGATGTTATTGCTGTGATGTTAAAAGACGGTGAAAAGATAAAAGGAATGGCGGGAGCAAGTTTAGACGGAAAATACGTACATCAGATAGGCATAGATGTAAAAGAAGGCTATGAGGGCCGGGGTATAGCGGTTCATTTGGTAAAGCTTCTTAAACAAAGGCTGTTAGAGCAGGGAACTCTACCGTTTTACGGTACATGTGAGAGTCATGCCGTATCTCAGTCCGTGGCTGTAAGATCCGGTTTCATGCCGGCATTCAGTGAATTTTTCGTATCCGAAACAAAGGATAACATAAAGAATAATTGATGATCAACCTTAAACAATAAGGAATAAATATGCTTACCTATTGTCTTCCAATAATAAATTCACATTTTTCACAAAGAGAGATGTCTTTACTTCCTTTTGTATCGCAGGAAAGAAGAGCAGTCATAGAGCGGTTTAGGTTTGATGAATCCAAAGTGCTCTCTCTTTATTGTGCACTTTTATTAAGGCATATGATCTGCACATATACGGGGATAAAGAATAATGAGCTTGTATTTGATATATCGAAATACGGAAAACCGTATTTAAAAGGTTATGAGAATATTGATTTCAACATATCTCATACAAAAGGCATGGCTTTTTGTGCGGTAAGTGATACTTCAAAAGTCGGAGTGGATACTGAGCATATAAGGCCGATCAAATACAATATCATGAAAACATGTTTCCATCCGAAAGAAATAGAATATGTGGAACGGTTTGGAGATGATGAACATTTTTTTGAAGTCTGGACAAAAAAGGAAGCATATACAAAATACCTGGGAACAGGACTTACAACGGATATCACCTCAATAAACGTGTTTTTAAAAGAGCATGATGAACACCTTGTCAGTTTTATAAAGGATAATTATATATTCTCCGTATACTCTGACGAGCCGCAAAAGGTACAGCCTTTAAACATAAATATAGATGAGTTGATACATAGTTTCATGATATAATATTCCTGTATCGACATTTTTTAAGATTAGATCCCCGAAAGAAAAAAGATATGAATGCATTGGTAGGATATACCGGATTTGTAGGTAGTAATATTTTTGAATCCGCAGGCAATAATATTGAAGGCCTTTACAATTCAAAGAATATTGAAGAAGCTTATGGCACATGCCCGGATCTTCTCATATATTCGGGACTTAGGGCAGAAAAGTATCTGGCCAACAATGAACCAAAAAAGGATATGGAACTGATAATTCAGGCTCAGGAGAATATCAAAAAGATATCTCCGAAAAAACTTGTCCTTATATCTACGATAGATGTATTTAAAAAACCCGTAAATGTAGATGAAAATTCAAAGATAGATACTGCAGATCTTCATCCTTACGGATATAACAGATACCGGTTGGAAAAATGGGTTCAGGAAAGGTACGAAGACGCTCTTATCATCAGATTGCCGGGACTTTTCGGCAAGAATATAAAGAAAAACTTCATATATGATCTTATGACTTATATACCTTTTATGTTAAAGGAAGAAAAGTTTAATGAACTTTCCCAAAAAGATGAGATCTTAAAAACATATTATAAAAAGCAGGATAACGGATTTTACAAACTTGATGCATCAGATGAAGATAAAGAGATGTTAAAACAAAGATTTAAAGAATTGGGTTTTTCGGCTCTGAATTTCACGGACAGCAGAAGTGTGTATCAGTTTTACGATCTTTCAAGACTATGGAATGATATAAATACTGCTTTAAAAAATGATATCAGGATCTGGCATCCTGCCACACAGCCTGTTTCGGCAGCAGAGGTTTATAAATACATTACAGGCGGGACATTTAAAAATGAGATAAATACCACACCTGCATATTACGATTATAAAACCGTACATGATAAGCTATTTTGCGGGAATAACGGTTATATTTGCGATAAAGAGCATGTATTGGAAGAAATAAAAAGATTTGTGGGATTATCAGCATAACAAAAAGGAGAGTTACGGATGAGTATTAAATGGGGTGTTCTGGGAACGGCATCAATAGCAAAAGGATGTACCATACCGGGCATGTTAAAGGCCGATAACTGTGAGCTTTATGCAATAGCGGGAAGAGATATTAAAAAAGCAGAATCGTTCAAAAATGAGTTTGGATTTAAAAAGGCTTATGAAGGTTATGATGCATTGTTGGCAGATCCGGATATCCGGGCGGTATATATCCCGTTACCCAATAATCTGCACTATGAGTGGGTCATAAAGGCTTTGAACGCAAAAAAACATGTTCTTTGTGAGAAGCCTTTGGCATTAAATGAACAGGAAGCAAAGAAGATGTATGATACCGCAGAACAAAACGGAGTCATACTCATGGAAGCATTTGCCTATCTGCACAGCCCGTATATTAAATCTTTAGCAGATGATGTTAAGAGCGGGGTTATAGGTGATATCGATTATATAGAAACAGCCTTTGTAACACAGGGATATGAAGAGGATATCAGAATTCATAAAGAGACCGGTGGCGGAGCTGTTTACGATCTGGGATGCTACTGCACGACCATGATACTTTCTTTAACGGAAGGTGAGCCAGTATTTTGCAAGGCGAGTGCCGAATTTAACAAATTCGGTGTGGATGTATTTTCAGCAGGACTTCTTTTGTTTGAAAACGGAACAAGAGCTTCTTTCAATGTCGGAATGATTTTCGGAAAACAGGGAAACGGCAGGATGGACAGACTTTATGTACATGGCACAAAGGGTATCATAAGGTCAACAGTCGAATATAACCAGGAAGGAGAACTGAGTTATACCATAGAGACTGATTCGGGTATCATTACTCGTACTGTACAGGCAAGGCAGAATTATGCACTCGAGGTTGAGAATCTTGGCAGATGCATAGAAGGTACGGAAACGCCTCATGTTACAAAAGAGTTTTCATTGAGAAATGCAAGGGTTATAGATAAGATACTTGATGAAATGGGATATAACTGAACAAAAATAATAAAACGGTGGAAATGAACAGATGAAGGGGAACAAAGTTGCGATATTTTTCCTGACTGTGTTTGTTATATTTGCAGCCATTTATGTCTTAGGTATGGCATTTTTTGCTTCGCATTATGCCTATGGCACCATGGTTGGTGGAAAAGACTGCAGCTTTAAGGAAAAGAACAGGATATATAACGGTTATAACGGATACCTGCCAAGCTTTGTGATCGTGCTTGAGGGAAGAGACGGAGCAAGTCTGGATATAGACAGCAAGGCTATCGTCACGGGTGCGGATTTTGATCTCACTAACCTTGAGAGATACAATGGCAATATTTTGGAGGGTTTGGGCTGGATAGAAAAAAATCTTCACAAAAACATCATTGATATCACGGCCGATGTTTCATTTGACGAGGGAGTTTTTTTCGATATCCTTAAGACCTCTGTCATGAATGACAGCAAAAAAATAAAGGAACCGCAAAACGCTTATCTCGGAGAATATGATCCAAAAACGAAACAGTTTGAGATAGAAGAAGGGGCAAAAGGAAATGTACTTATGCCCGAACCGACAATAATCGCTGTAAAACATGCTCTTTCAGGCATGATAGCAGGTTCTGACAGGGTTATTGTGGACCTTGAAAAGAACAACTGCTACAAGCAGGCGCTCATGTCAGTGGATAATGCCAAGCTTTTGCAGGAAAGAGATAAGGCTAACAGGATATTGTCCGCAAAGATCACATATGACTGGTACGGAAACTGGGATGTTTTGGATGCGTCAGTCATAAAAGACTGGATCAAAGTCAAAGATAATACAGTTGTTATTGATGAGGATATGGTAAGAAGATACGTTGAACGAAGCGCGGGTTACTATGATACCTATAACAAGGAGCTCAGATTCAGGACAACATCCGGTCAGATAAAGAACATCAAGCGTGGAAATTACGGCTGGCTTACAGATATTGATACAGAAGTTAATGAACTTATGGAATGTCTTGAAAAGGGCGGAGAGATCATTAAAGAACCGGCGCATCTTCACGAAGGATATGCAAAAGGAACCGATGATATAGGAAATTCCTATGTAGAGATAGACTTAGAAGGACAGCATCTGTATCTTTACAAAAACGGAAGAGTAAAGTTAGATACAGATTTTGTATCCGGAAATGTATCCGCAGGTCACAAAACTCCGGACGGAATATACGGAGTGACTTATAAAACTAAAAATGCAATTCTTCGCGGACCGGGCTATGAATCATTTGTTTATTACTGGATGCCTTATAACGGCGGAGTGGGTATGCATGATGCAACCTGGCGAAACAAGTTCGGAGGAGAGATATATAAGACCTCAGGATCCCACGGCTGCATAAATCTGCCTCTTTCCGTCGCGAAGGAACTCTATGAAGAAGTTGAAACGGGATTTCCGGTTGTAAGCTATTGGTAGACCCTTAAATAATGGTTAAAAGGATTACCAAAATATGTATGACAGATTGAAAAAACTTCACGATTCAGATGAATATCCGATGCACATGCCGGGTCATAAGAGAAAACATGGATTTGGACAGATCGATGGTGCGGTAGATGTCGATATAACAGAGATTGACGGATATGATGACCTGTATGAACCTCAGGGATTTATTAAGTCGGCGCTAAACAGAGCGTCAAAGCTTTTTGGCAGTGATCATACATTTTTTCTGGTAAACGGTTCAACCGTAGGCATTCTTACAGCGTTATTTGCTTCAACAGTACAAAGGGGAAGCTTTTTAATGGCAAGAAACTGCCACAAATCTGTTTATCATGCAGCAAAGCTCAGGGAGCTTGATGTGGATTATGTTATTCCTGAGTGTATTGACGGAATGTACAAGGCAGTTGATCCCGAAAGTGTAAAAGAAAAGCTTGAAAAAAAGCATTATGACGCAGTACTTATCACATCACCGACCTATGAAGGAATAGTAAGTGACATTAAAACCATTGCGGATATATGTCACAGCTTTGATACCGTTCTTATAGTGGATGAAGCTCACGGCGCTCATTTCGGTTTTCATGAAAGATTTCCCATAAGTGCTGTCAGATATGCGGATATTGTCATACAGAGTACGCACAAGACTTTACCGGCACTGACTCAGACAGGACTTTTGCATTTAAATTGTTTTAACACACAAAATGGCCGTCAATTGACAGGATCGGAATATAAAGGCAAAATAGATTATGACACAGTTTTGCATTACCTGCAGATATTTCAGACCAGCTCACCTTCCTATGTTCTGATGAGCAGTATTGACAGCTGTTTAAATGAGATAGAAAGGTCGGGAAGTAAGCTTTGGGACAGATTTATTTCATACAGAGATGAATTTGATTCAAAGATTAAGAGCCTTAAATATCTAAAGCTTATAGAAACAGATGATCCGTGCAAGATAGTCATATCCGTTAAGGGATCCGGCATTTACGGTCCCGAGCTTTCAAAAAAACTGCTCTCAGATTACCGGATACAGCTTGAGATGGCATCGGCTTTATATATTGTGGCAATAGTCACTTGCAATGATACAAAAGAAGGATTTGATCGTTTTGCATCTGCACTTGCAGAGATAGATACAGGACTATCCGGTAAATATAAAAATGAAATTGTTGAGGGTGATCCTCTAAACCATTTGTTACACACAAAGGCGCAAGATAATATATATATATATCCGCCCGGTATACCGATCGTGGCTTTCGGTGAAGAAATAGACGCTTCTGCCCTGGATATAATAAAGAGTTACATGGCAGCCGGTCTTAAGATAAGGGGTTTATAGATTTTTTTATGGGAAAGATTTTTTATCTGATGGGGAAGAGCTCCTCAGGAAAAGATACTATATATAAACGTCTGATGCGTGATAAGAGCATCAGATTGAATAAAATAGTTCCTTACACCACCAGACCCATTAGGGAAGGAGAAAGAGAAGGTGTTCAGTATCATTTTACGGATGTTTCCGGTTTTGAAAAGCTGCTTTTGGAAAACAAGATCATAGAACATCGTACATATGATACCTTCTATGGCGAATGGAAATATTTTACGGTAGATGATGACAGTATAGACCTAAATAAAAACGACTATCTCATAATAGGAACTCCCGAATCTTATGTTGCGACCAAATCATACTTTGGTCATGATAAAGTTTTACCGATATTTATAGATGTAGACGATGGTATCAGACTTCAGAGGGCATTAAACAGAGAACGTAAGCAGGAAAAGCCGAAATATGAAGAGATGTGTCGCAGATTTTTGGCGGACGCCGAAGATTTCAGTGATGACAGGCTTAAAGAATGCGGCATAGAAAGACGCTTTAAGAACGAAGATATAGACAGCTGTCTGTCAGAGATCTTAGAATATATCAAGTCAAACGCACAGCCCGACCGGTAAGAGTTTTCTTCCTACAGAAAGGTGGGACAGGATGGATATAAAGGTCAACAATATAATGCCTGCCCAGCAGATAGAGCAGACAACCAATCAAAACCAGGTAAACGGTGATTTTAAATTTACCCTTGCCAGCCACATTGAAGAAGCCGGACTTCAGGAGAGACTCACATCAATGCTGGAGGAGATCACCATGCAGGGTGATAAGCTGGCCAAGCACAGGGATATAAGGGACATGAAACGTTATCGCGGTCTGATAAAGGATTTCATGAATGAGATCATCACCCGTTCTCATGAATTCTCCAGAGAGAATTTTTTAGACAGACGCGGAAGACACCGCGTATATGGTATAATAAGATTAGTAGATGAGAACCTGGACGAGCTTGCTAAAGAGCTCATGAAGGACGAAAAAGACAACATTGCCATACTCGGTAAACTCGGTGAGATAAGAGGACTGTTACTGGATATTCTCACATAAAAAGTTTGAAGGAAAAGAGATTGCTTTAGGCAATACCAGGGAAGGAAGGATCATATGCCGAATTTTTCAGACATAATCGGACAGGATATGATAAAAGAGCATTTAAAAAATGCCCTTAAAACAGGAAATATTTCTCATGCATATATCATAAACGGTGAGAGATTCAGCGGAAAAGAGTATATCGCCAAGGTCTTTGCAATGGCCCTTCAATGTGAGAAGCATGAGATCGAACCATGCAATGAATGTCACGCATGTAAGCAGGCACTCAGCGGAAATCAGCCCGATATCATACATCTGACTCACGATAAGCCAAATGTCATTACCGTAGATGACATCCGTGAGCAGATCAACAGAGACATCGTGATAAAGCCCTATGCCTGTGACAGAAAAGTATATATAATAAATGAAGCCGAAAAGATGAATGTTCAGGCTCAGAATGCACTGTTAAAGACGCTTGAGGAGCCGCCGGAATATGCGGTTATCATTATACTTACGACAAATGTGGATGCACTGCTTCCTACAATCTTAAGCAGATGCGTTGTTCTGAACATGAAACCTGTCGAGGACAGTCTTGTTAAAGAATTTCTGATGAAGTATGTTCAGGTTCCGGACTATAAGGCCGAGGTATGCGCCGCTTTTGCCAGAGGAAATATCGGAAAGGCAAAGATACTTGCAAGCAGTGAAGAATTTGATAAGATAAAGACCGAAGCCATTGCGTTATTAAAACACATTGATGAGATGAATATCAATGAGATTTCTTTAACGATCAAGCAAATGAATGAATATAAGCTTGAGATAAATGATTTTTTGGATATACTGGCTATATGGTACAGAGATGCGTTAATGTTTAAGGCTACCGCGGATGCAAACAATCTTATCTTCAGGGATGAGCTTCGTTTCATAAAGCAGACAGCTTCAAGAAGTACGTATGAAGGTATCGAGATCATACTCAAGGCATTGGATAAGGCCAAGTCGAGATTGTCGGCAAATGTCAGCTTTGAGCTGACTATGGAGCTGTTGCTCCTTACCATAAAAGAGAATTCAAATTTATAGTTTTAGTGAGGTTATAGATGAAAAAAGTAATAGGTGTAAGATTCAGGACAGCAGGTAAGGTTTATTATTTCGATCCTTTAGAGCTTGATATCAAAAAGGGCAGTCATGTTATCGTAGAAACTGCAAGAGGTATCGAATACGGAACTGTTGTCGGTGATATCAAGGAGGTAGAGGACGACAAGGTAGTGGCTCCGCTCAAGCCGGTTCTTCGTATAGCAACCGCAAAAGATGATGAACAGGAAAAGAAGAACAAGGAAAAAGAAAAAGACGCTTTTAAGATCTGTCTGGAGAAGATAAAGAAGCACGAGCTTGAAATGAAGCTCATAGATGCGGAATATACTTTTGATAATAACAAGGTTCTGTTTTATTTTACGGCAGACGGAAGAGTCGATTTCAGAGAGCTGGTAAAGGATCTGGCAAGTGTATTTAAAACAAGGATCGAACTCAGACAGATCGGAGTAAGAGATGAGACAAAGATCAGAGGAGGTATAGGCATATGCGGAAGACCTCTTTGCTGTCATACACACCAGTCGGATTTTATTCCCGTATCCATTAAAATGGCAAAGGAACAGAATCTCAGTCTCAATCCTACGAAGATATCAGGTGTCTGCGGCAGACTGATGTGTTGTTTAAAGCATGAAGAAGATACCTACGAGGAGATAAATAAACGACTTCCCAATGTGGGAGATTACGTTACCACCCCCGACGGTCTTAAAGGTGAAGTTCACAGCGTAAATGTTCTCAGAGAACTTGTAAAGGTCATTGTTGAAGAAAATGATGAAAAAGAGATCCACGAATACAAGGCAAGTGAGCTGAAATTTAAGAAGAGATTTAAAAAAGACAAGGAAAAACTCCAGCTTTCCAAGGAAGAGATGCGCGAACTTGAAAAGCTTGAAAAACAGGATAAAACCCAGGGTGTAGATGACTAACGAGATATTAAAAGAAAATGAGAGAATAGATGACCTGCAAAGAAACGGATATAAGATAATCCAGGATCCTTGCAGGTTCTGTTTTGGTATGGATGCGGTTTTACTGTCCGGATTTGCAAGAGCAAAAGAGGGAGACAAAGTCCTGGATCTGGGGACGGGTACAGGCATAATCCCGATCCTGATGGAAGCAAAGACTGATGCAGCCCATCTTACAGGCCTTGAGATCCAGCCTGACAGCGCCGACATGGCCAGAAGAAGTGTAGCGTTAAATGCTCTTGAGCATAAGACTGATATAGTTACTGGGGATATAAAACAGGCATCCATACTGTTTGGCAAAAGCAGCATGGATGTTGTAACATCCAATCCGCCTTATATGATAGGGCAGCATGGTCTGACAAACCCTCACAGCGAAAAAGCGATAGCAAGACATGAGGTACTTTGTACATTAGAGGATGTTGTAAGTGCGGCAGCAGACGTACTTAAGCCGGGCGGAAATTTTTATCTTGTTCACAGACCGTTCAGGCTTGCAGAGATATTGATCTGTTTAAGCGCCCATAAGCTTGAACCGAAGCGCATGCGACTTGTATATCCCTTCATCGATAAAGAACCCAACATGGTGCTCATAGAAGCCAATCGAGGCGGCAGGTCACGACTTACCGTCGAAAAACCTTTGATCGTTTATAAAGAGCAGGGCGTATATACCGATGAGATCTACGATGTATACGGGTATTGAACAAACAAAAAAGGGAACAGTCATATATGAGTGAAAGCTATAGTTTATTTCTTCCGTTATTGGGCATAGTTATTATTGCATTGGTCATCGCCATTATCTTTTTGATCGTAAGAAAGAAGGATCATCCTCTTCCCATGGATGAGATGGAGGGACATGATTTTGAATATTACTGTGCCGGACTTTTGGAACAAATGGGCTTTCTTTCAGTGGAGGTTACTAAAGGCAGCGGTGATTTCGGGGTGGATATCTTAGCCGAAAAAGATGGTATCAGCTATGCTTTTCAATGCAAATGCTACGATAAACCGATTGGTGTCAGAGCAGTAGAAGAGATATATGCCGGAAGAGATTTCTATGACAGAATGGTGGGTGTGGTCATGACGAACCAGTATTTTACACAACCGGCCGTAGAGATGGCAAAGAAGTTAAATATTCTTTTGTGGGACAGGGATTATATTGCAGAAAAAGAGGATTGATCTGCATATGCAGGTAGATCATAGTTTGAAAGGATCATATGAAAAATGAATCAAAAATTGGCAGATAAGGTGCAGGATTTCATAAAGAAAAGTGAATATATAAGCATGATGAAGATCGAACTTTTAGAGATCGATGAAGAGCATGCTAAAGGCCGCATGCCCTATGAAAAGCTGTATCTTAATCCATATGGAACAATGCACGGCGGAAGCCTTTACTCTTTAGCCGATACTGTTGCAGGATCTTTAGCCAACATGTCCGGATATGCCGTGACCACTCTAGAGGGAAATCTGCATTTTTTGGAACCGGCATGGAAAACGGAATATATATATTGTGATGCACGTATGAGAAGGAGTGGCTCTCATATCATAACCGTGGATGTTGATCTTAAGGACGACGCAGGTAAGGTTCTTGATTGCGGATGCTATACATTTTTCAGAACCGATATTAATCTGATGGATGATCAAAGCAGGGCATTGTAAATGTCACGCTTAGAAACACCACGGTCCTTTGCCACCAGTTTCATGGCTTCCTTTCGGTCAATACCTTTATCTTCATAAAGCTTCATGTGATCTTCTATTGACATATCTGAAAAGCTTTGTATTTTTTCTTCATCCTGTTCTTTAAAGGATTTTCCTTCTATAACCAGAACAAACTCTCCTCTTGGTTCATTATTCTCATAATATGCAATGGCAGAAGAGATGCTCATGGGCATGACCGATTCAAATTTTTTGGTGAGTTCTCTGCATAAGGTGATCTTTCGGTCGGACAGGGTCTCAAATAATTCATTAAGCGTTCCCTTAAGATGATGAGGAGCTTCATATATTATTATTGTCCTGCTCTCATTTTTCAGTTCCTCAAGAATGCGTTTTCTGTCTTTTTTATCGGAAGGAAGAAAACCCTCGAAACAAAAACGTCTTGTAGACAGTCCCGATAAGGTCAGCGCTACGATAAGTGCTGCAGGTCCCGGCAGGGAAGTTACGGTTATTCCTTCTTCAATGCACATCTTTACCAAAACCTCACCCGGATCGGAAATGGCAGGCGTTCCGGCATCTGTAAT
>CACZSE010000051.1 GCA_902783735.1 uncultured Lachnospiraceae bacterium | reverse complement strand
GTCCAAACTGCTTGGCAGCCTGCAGTCTCCCATTACCAACCTTGCTCGCGTTCTCAATCAGATCGCAGAGAAAGGCGGCGCAGGAGAGTGTGCACCCGCAGAGAAGGCAGATGAGGCTCCCACAGCTGAAGAAGCAAAGGTAGAGGAAGCACCCGCAGCAGAAGAGGCTCCCGCAGAAGAAGCTCCCGCTGAAGAGGCACCTGCCGAGGAAGCACCTGCAGCTGAGGCTCCCGCAGCAGAAGAAGCACCCGCAGAATGATCTGTAAACCACTGATATTTATTCAATTAATTTAGGAGGAAAATAAAATGGCAAAGATGTCCACACAGGATTTCATTGATGCGATCAAAGAGCTCTCCGTTCTTGAGCTTAACGATCTCGTAAAAGCATGTGAAGAAGAGTTTGGCGTATCTGCAGCAGCAGGCGTCGTAGTTGCAGCAGCAGGTGCCGCTGAGGGCGGTGCAGCAGCTGATGACAAGACCGAGTTCGATGTAGAGCTTACCGAAGTAGGCGAGAACAAGGTTAAGGTTATCAAGGTTGTTCGTGAAGCTACAGGCCTTGGACTTAAGGAAGCAAAGGATCTTGTTGATGCAGCTCCCAAGGTTATCAAGGAAGCAGCTGCTAAGGCAGAAGCTGAAGATATCAAGACAAAGCTCGAAGCTGAAGGCGCTAAAGTTACACTTAAATAATCAAAGCAAAGATCACCCGAAAGCCGGTAAGGCTTTCGGGTTTTTACATATCTGACAAAATTAAAAGTTTCTTAAAAAAGAAAAATTTTCTTGACACTCAAAATTGGTTTGTAGTATTATGGATGATGCACTATTGTGGTATGATATGCGCTGTAGTAGTGTCTAAAATTATAGAACGGGGTGAATTGTCAATGGAAAAGAACAGAATACGTCCTTCTTTAAACACAAAAAAGATGCGTATGAGTTACTCACGTCAGAAAGAAGTTTTGGAGATGCCAAACCTCATTGAGGTACAGAAAGACTCGTATCAGTGGTTTCTGGATGAGGGCTTAAAAGAAGTATTTGATGATATTTCTCCAATAGCCGATTACAGCGGTCATCTCAGCCTTGAGTTTGTTGACTTCGAGCTGTGTGAGGATGATGTTAAGTATTCTATTGAAAAGTGCAAGGAAAGAGATGCTACATATGCTGCACCTCTTAAAGTGAAAGTGCGTCTTTTCAACAAGGATAAAGATGAGATCAGTGAACATGAGATATTCATGGGTGATCTTCCGCTAATGACCAAAACAGGTACCTTTGTCATCAATGGCGCGGAGCGTGTCATTGTCAGCCAGTTGGTACGTTCACCCGGAATATATTACGATATAGCACATGACAAGATCGGTAAAGAGCTTTTCTCATGTCAGGTAATTCCCAACAGAGGTGCATGGTTAGAGTACGAAACCGATTCCAACGATGTATTTTATGTAAGAGTGGACAGGACAAGAAAGGTTCCGATCACTGTTCTTATACGTGCCCTTGGCATTGGTTCGAACGATGAGATAAGAGAGCTTTTTGGTGATGAGCCCAAGATAGAAGCCAGCTTCGGTAAGGATGTAGCAACAAATTACCAGGAAGGCTTACTTGAGTTGTATAAAAAGATCCGTCCGGGCGAGCCTCTCAGCGTGGAAAGTGCAGAGAGTCTTATTACGGCCATGTTCTTCGATCCCAGAAGATATGATCTTGCAAAAGTAGGTCGATATAAGTTCAACAAGAAGCTGATGTTGAGAAATCGTATCAGAAATCAAGTTCTTGCCGAAGACGTGGTTGATATAAACACCGGCGAGATCATCGCAGAGAAGGGAACTACGGTTTCTATCGAGCTTGCCGATACGATTCAGAATTCGGCAACACCTTACGTTTTCATTCAGACAGAAGAAAAGAATGTAAAAGTTCTTTCAAATATGATGGTAGATATAACCAATTTCGTAGAATGCAACCCCAAGGAACTTGGTGTTACCGAATTGGTTTATTATCCCGTGCTTGAAAAACTCATTGAAGAGTTCGGCGATGATGCAAGAGCTCTTGCTGAAGCTATACAGAGAAACATTCATGAGCTTATACCCAAGCATATAACAAAAGAAGACATATTGGCTTCTATCAACTACAATATCCATCTTGAGTATGGACTTGGAAATAAAGATGATATCGATCACCTCGGAAACAGACGTATCCGTGCTGTCGGAGAATTGTTACAGAATCAGTATCGTATAGGCCTCAGCAGACTTGAAAGAGTAGTCAGAGAGAGAATGACGACTCACGATGCGGAAGATGTATCTGCTCAGCAGCTTATAAATATCAAGCCTGTTCAGGCGGCAGTGAAAGAATTCTTCGGATCATCACAGCTGTCACAGTTCATGGATCAGAACAATCCGCTAGGTGAACTTACTCACAAGCGTCGTCTTTCGGCGCTCGGTCCCGGTGGTCTTTCAAGAGATCGTGCCGGATTCGAGGTTCGAGATGTACATTATTCTCACTACGGAAGAATGTGTCCCATTGAGACACCTGAAGGACCTAACATCGGTCTTATCAACTCTCTTGCTTCATACGCAAGGATAAACGAGTACGGATTCGTTGAGGCTCCGTACAGAAAGATAGACAAG
>CACZSE010000050.1 GCA_902783735.1 uncultured Lachnospiraceae bacterium | reverse complement strand
TTACAAGAGAGAACGGCGATGAGCTTTCACCCGGAGTAAATCAGGCTGTTAGGATTTATATAGCTCAGAAGAGAAAGATATCTGTCGGAGATAAGATGGCAGGACGTCATGGAAACAAGGGTGTTGTTTCCCGCGTATTACCTGTAGAAGATATGCCTTATCTTCCAAATGGTCGTCCGCTTGATATCGTGCTCAATCCTTTGGGCGTTCCCAGCCGTATGAACATCGGACAGGTATTGGAGATTCACCTGAGTCTTGCTGCCAAGGCACTTGGATTCAATGTTGCAACACCTGTATTTGATGGCGCTAACGAGAGCGATATCATGGATACATTGGATCTCGCCAATGATTATGTAAACCTTCCTTTCGATAATGATGAGGCCGCTGCATGGAAGAAGAATGGTCTTACCACTTCAGCGGACGGAAAAGAATGGAATGGCGAGACCTTCGTAGGAAAACATGGTGAAGAGCTTCTTCCCGAGGTTTTGGATTATCTGAAAGAAAACATAGATCACAGGAAAGTATGGAAGGGTGTTCCCCTTACAAGAGACGGTAAAGTAAGACTTCGCGACGGTCGTACCGGAGAGTACTTCGACAGCCCGGTAACCATAGGTCACATGCATTATCTTAAGCTTCACCATCTTGTAGATGATAAGATCCATGCTCGTTCAACGGGTCCTTACTCACTTGTTACTCAGCAGCCTCTGGGTGGTAAAGCACAGTTCGGCGGACAGCGTTTCGGTGAGATGGAAGTTTGGGCACTTGAAGCTTATGGTGCATCATATACACTTCAGGAGATATTGACCGTTAAATCGGATGATGTCATCGGACGTGTTAAGACATATGAAGCTATCATAAAGGGAGACAACATACCCGAAGCAGGTATACCTGAATCATTTAAGGTATTGCTGAAAGAGTTACAGTCGCTCGGATTGGATGTAAGAGTACTTCGAGACGATAACACAGAGGTACAGATCATGGAGTCGGTTGACTATACGGATACTGATTTCAAGTTCCTCAATGAAGATCGTAACTTCGGCCGCGGAGAAGAAGATTTCTCGGCACATGGCTATCAGCAGCAGGAATTTGATGATGAGAGCGGTGAGCTCGTAAACAGCGACTTTGATGATGATTATTCGGATGATTTTGAAGAATCAGCTGATTTTGAGGAAAGTTTTGACGAGTAAACTGATAAACTGATAAGGAGAGCAAAACAATGCCAGATTTGAAACAAGAAGGATACCAGCCGATGACATTTGATGCCATAAAGATTGGTCTCGCTTCACCTGAAAAAATCAGAGAGTGGTCAAGGGGAGAAGTAACAAAGCCCGAGACGATCAATTACAGAACACTTAAGCCTGAAAAAGAAGGTCTGTTCTGTGAGAGGATATTCGGTCCCTCGAAAGACTGGGAATGTCATTGCGGTAAGTATAAAAAGATACGTTACAAGGGTGTTATCTGTGACCGTTGCGGCGTTGAAGTTACCAAGGCAAACGTTCGAAGAGAACGTATGGGACATATTGAACTTGCAGCTCCGGTATCTCATATTTGGTATTTCAAAGGGATACCCAGCAGAATGGGACTCATACTTGATCTTTCACCGAGAGTACTTGAAAAAGTTCTTTATTTTGCTTCATATATAGTTTTGGATCCCGGTGATACAAAACTTGATTATAAACAGATCTTAACGGAAAAAGAGTACGGCGATGCCAGAGAAGAATACGGCAATAAGTTCCGCGTAGGCATGGGAGCCGAAGCTATAAAGGAACTCCTTGAGGCGATAGATCTTGATGCCGAGGGTGATGAACTTAAGGCTGCACTCAAAGAATCTACAGGACAGAAGAGAGCCAAGATCATAAAGAGACTTGAAGTGGTGGAAGCATTCCGCGGTTCAGGAAACAAGCCCTCATGGATGATCATGGATGCTATTCCGGTAATTCCTCCGGATCTTCGTCCCATGGTTCAGCTCGATGGCGGAAGATTTGCAACTTCCGACCTTAACGATCTTTACAGAAGGATCATAAACAGAAATAACAGACTTAAGAGATTACTCGAACTCGGTGCACCCGATATCATTGTAAGAAACGAAAAACGTATGCTTCAGGAAGCTGTAGATGCTCTTATCGACAACGGCAGAAGAGGCAGACCTGTAACAGGCCCCGGTAACAGAGCTCTTAAATCTTTATCGGATATGTTAAAGGGTAAGGGCGGACGTTTCCGTCAGAACCTGCTTGGTAAGCGTGTTGACTATTCAGGGCGTTCCGTTATCGTTGTAGGTCCCGAACTTAAGATCTACCAGTGCGGTCTTCCCAAGGAAATGGCTATCGAGCTTTTCAAACCATTCGTAATGAAAGAGCTCGTAAGCAGAGGTATATCTTTAAATATCAAGAATGCAAAGAAACTTGTAGAGAGACTTGATACAAGTGTTTGGGACGTGCTTGAAGAAGTAATAGCAGAGCATCCGGTAATGCTTAACAGAGCTCCTACACTTCACAGACTTGGTATTCAGGCATTCGAACCCATACTTGTAGAAGGTAAGGCTATCAAGCTTCATCCTCTTGTATGTACCGCATTCAATGCCGATTTCGACGGTGACCAGATGGCTGTACACCTTCCGCTTTCGGTAGAGGCTCAGGCTGAGTGCAGATTCCTTCTGTTATCGCCCAACAATCTGTTGAAACCTTCGGATGGTGGTCCCGTTGCCGTTCCTTCACAGGATATGGTACTTGGTATCTATTATCTTACACAGGAAAGAGGTACCAGCGTAGGAGATGCGCAACCCGTTGCCGGTGAGGGCAAATACTTTAAGAACCTTAACGAAGCGATATTGGCATATGAAAATAAAGCATGTACGCTTCATTCACGTATAAAGGTAAGGGTTACCAAGGAGATAGAAGGCGAGGTTGTAACCGATATTGTTGAATCAACACTCGGCAGATTCATCTTCAATGAGATACTTCCTCAGGATCTTGGATTTGTAGACAGATCCATCCCTGAAAACAAGCTTAAGCTGGAAGTCGATTTCCATGTCGGCAAAAAAGGACTTAAGCAGATCCTTGAAAAAGTTATAAACACACATGGTGCATCTGTTACAGCAGAAGTACTTGACCATATTAAGGCTACGGGATACAAGTATTCTACCAGAGCAGCAATGACCGTATCTATTTCCGATATGACTGTTCCGGAACAGAAGCAGGCAATGCTTGACGCAGCTCAGGAAACGGTAGATAAGATCGCTAAGAACTACAGAAGAGGTCTTATTACCGAGGAAGAGAGATATCGTGCTGTTGTAGAAACATGGAACGAGACTGATGCAGCACTTACAAAAGTGCTTCTTGACGGTCTTGATAAATACAATAACATCTTTATGATGGCCGATTCCGGAGCCCGTGGTTCAAACCAGCAGATCAAGCAGCTTGCAGGTATGCGTGGTTTGATGGCAGATACGACAGGTAAGACCATTGAGTTGCCTATCAAGTCAAACTTCCGTGAAGGACTTGATGTTTTGGAATACTTCATGTCAGCTCACGGTGCTCGTAAAGGTTTGTCCGATACGGCTCTTCGTACTGCCGATTCAGGTTACCTTACAAGACGTATGGTAGACGTTTCACAGGAACTTATCATTCGTGAAAAGGATTGCTGTGAAGGCAAGGATGAAATATATGGTATGACTGTTAAGGCATTTATGGACGGAAAAGAGACCATAGAAGGCCTTAAGGACAGAATAACCGGAAGATATGCATGTGATACCATTGAAGATGTTGATGGTAATGTAATAGTAAAACGTAATCACATGATCACTCCTTCAAGAGCTGCCAAGATCCTTTCAAAGGGTGTTGAAGTGAAGAATGGAGAGAAGATACCTTACACTGTTGACGGTGAGCTCAGAAAAGATGCTTCAGTAAGGATCCGTACGATACTTACATGTCATTCAAAGGATGGTATCTGTGCTAAGTGTTACGGTGCTAACATGGCTACGGGCGAAGCAGTTCAGGTTGGTGAGGCAGTTGGTATCATTGCTGCTCAGTCAATCGGTGAGCCCGGTACACAGCTTACGATGAGAACCTTCCATACCGGTGGTGTTGCCGGTGATGATATCACTCAGGGTCTTCCCAGAGTAGAAGAGTTGTTTGAAGCTCGTAAGCCTAAGGGACTTGCTATCATCGCTGAATTTGGCGGTGTTGCAACCATTAAGGATACAAAGAAGAAACGTGAGATCATCATCACAAATGATGAGACAGGTGAATCTAAAACTTACCTTATACCTTACGGCTCTCGTATAAAGATCCTTGACGGTGCAGTGCTTGAGGCAGGTGATGAACTTACTGAAGGTTCCGTAAATCCTCACGATCTGTTAAAGATCAAGGGAATCAGAGCTGCTCAGGATTATATGCTTCGTGAAGTACAGCGTGTATACAGACTTCAGGGTGTTGATATAGCAGATAAGCATATAGAAGTTATTGTTCGCCAGATGCTCAAGAAGGTAAGGGTTGAGGAAAACGGAGATGCAGATTTCCTTCCGGGTACTCTTGTAGATGTTCTTGAGTTTGAGGAGATAAACGAAAAGCTGAGAGCAGAAGGCAAGGAAGAGGCAGTGGGAACTCAGATAATGCTGGGTATCACAAAAGCTGCACTTGCTACAAACTCATTCCTTTCAGCAGCTTCCTTCCAGGAGACAACCAAGGTTCTTACGGAAGCAGCTATTAAGGGTAAGGTTGATCCGCTTATCGGACTTAAGGAAAATGTTATTATCGGTAAGCTGATACCTGCAGGTACAGGTATGAAGCGTTACAGAGATGTTAAGCTTTCTACGGATGAAAGACTTGAGGCAGCTTTGGAGGCAAAAAGAGCACTTGAGGCAGCTATAGAGGCAGAATCTTTTGATGAAGATGCGGATACTGAAGTCGACATCGCAGAAGAAGAGATCGAGATAACAGAATAGATCATAAAAAATATAAGCTCCTGATCGATTTGATCGGGAGCTTATTTTAATATATTGATCGAAAAATCCGGTTCGGGTTCTGATATAAATATGAGTTTCCATGTATCTATTTTAAAGAAATGATCATTTTCCTTAACAGGATATGTTGGAGTGACTTTGACCTGCAGCCCCTGGTATTCTCCACAGGGGACCACATATGTCAGTTCGAGTGAATTGCATGCTTCAAAATATGAATCCTGATTATCGCTTTTGAGATAAATCTCACTCAGCTGTCGGTCGATAAGAGCAAGCCTTTCCTGCGCCATATTGCAGGCATCATAATATGTCTGATTCTTTTCTACTGTCTTATCGGTGAGCTTCTTATCGGACAAAGCTGAAGATAAAGAAAGCGCAGAGAATGAGACCAGGCTTAAAACAACAAATATTAAAAGCAATGAGGATGTTCCGAGATTTAAGTTGACACGGTTAGTTTTCGCTGCCATGACTAACGTCCCTCCTTATATATCTTTTAATATCCTGCTCAATGAAGGTCTTATCATTATCTTTGTCGCATATGGTAATATGAGTGATCAGAAAATCATCCTTCTTTTCGGTCGAAGAGGTAAGACAGAATGAAGCATTTGAAGGATCACAGATCATCAGCGCTTCATTATAGTACACGGTCGCTTCATTAGGGTTGCTGTCTGATGTGATCTCTTCGGAATAGAGATCTTCACAATAATTTGTTAAAAGAACCGAAGCATGGCTCAGATTCTGGCTTAACTCATTTGTAGTATGTGCGCCGACAAAAAGAGACAGGCACACTGCGCCTGCTATTGAAAAGAATAATAATGCAATTAACAATTCCATAAGGAATAATCCTGCTTTGGATTTTTGCATATTAATTGTTCTCCGCTATAACTTCATCATGTGTTGAAGGATCGCACTTGGATGAAGTATTGACCGACATGGTCGAATTGTAGATATCGGTTATGGTACAGATAAATTTGCCGTCTACAGTTCTTGAAATATTAAATCTCTTTATAGGTAAAAGCTTTTTACCGGCCTTAGGACCAAGGTCATTATCTGCTTTTGCAAAAAGTTCTTTGAGATAACCGTTATCGAGATAGATATATGTATAATAGTCGATATCGTTATAAGTGCTTAATATTCGAAAAGACTGAGTGTCACCGAAATCTATGAT
>CACZSE010000049.1 GCA_902783735.1 uncultured Lachnospiraceae bacterium | reverse complement strand
GTGAACATGCCTGTGTCCTTGATGAATATGAGAATGCTTATGTGATCTCATTTGCGGCATACGAAGACGAAGTTATCAGCGAAGAAAATGACGATGAGATATCAGAAGTATCCGTATCTGATAATCGTGAAGAGGCAGATACAGATACGGAAGCGTCTTTGGATGATGAGGAGATCGATATTGAGGAAACGCAGGATGTTTCATCGGATGAAGATGATGCGGCCGATGTGTCTGATGATACCGTAAGTGATAACAGTGTCGATGATAAGGGCACGGTAAGCGAAAATGAAGCTACGGTGGATGAAGAGGTATCAAAAGACGTTTCCACCGTATCGGAAAATGCAACTGACGGTGTGAACGGTTATGAGCCTGAGCTGGATGTCATAGAACCGGTAAATATTTCCAAGGCAAGCATTTCAGTCCCCGTTCAGTATTATACCGGTGCTCAGATAACGCCGGGTGTAAATGAGGTTGTAGTTAAGGTGGGAAAGAAAGTACTCACCTATCAGGATTTTGATATAAAGAGCTACAGCAATAATATTGAAGTTGGCACAGCCAAAATTGAGATAGAAGGAAAAGGCGATTATACAGGAATTAAGCAGGGAACATTTAAGATAGCAAAAAAACCTGCCGATCATGCCGTTGTATTTAACGGAAACGGGGCTACCGGCGGCAGCATGAGTCCCATAAAGATGTCTGCAGGTAAGTCATATTCACTTACACAGAACAAATTTAAAAGGGATTCATATACATTCATTCACTGGAATACGCGACCTGACGATACGGGAACGGTATATAATAACGGACAGGGCGGCATAACAACGGCAAACACCGATCCAAACGGCATGCTGACATTATATGCCATATGGAAACCGAATGAATATAAGATAACCTATCATCTTTGCGGCGGTCCCAACAACGCTTCAAATACAGTGACAAAATATACTGTGGGGAGCTATGATATTCAGATCCTTGCGCCGAAGGAATCCGACTGGAAGAAGGGCTATCAGTTTGGCGGATGGTATGCTGACAGTAAATATACCGTAAGAATGAATGTCATAAAGATGGGTACCACGGGAGATATAGATCTCTATGCAAAATGGGTTCCCTACACATATTCAGTCAGATTTGATGCAAACGGCGGAAGCGGTCACATGTCTGATATGACATGTTCATTCGGGATTTATAAAAATCTGCCTGCAAATTCATATAAGAAGGACGGGTATGTTTTCTGCGGATGGAGCAGCATAAAATATGATGATGCTTATATAGAGGCTCTGGAAGATAAATCCGGACTTGTTATGTATGCCGATAAAGAATCTGTAGTCGATCTCATTCCCGCAAGAAATGATGTCAACGGGACTGCGACACTCTATGCGGTTTGGCGTGACAGATTTGACATTAAATATGAACTGAACGGAGGAAGTTTCAGTTCTTCATATCCTCATGGATATATGTACGGTGTCAAAGTCGCTCTTCCCACACCCGACAGGGCCGGCTTTAAATTTGACGGGTGGTTTGCAGATCCGAATTTCGAAAAGAAGGTAAAGACGGTAAATGTTAAGGCGATCGAAGATGTCTTTGTTTACGCCAAATGGACACCGAACAAATTCAGTGTTGTTTATGACGGAAACGGAAAGAACAGCGGTACCATGCCAAAGACGATCGCTGAATATGATCCCGCCAATAAAGTACAGCTTCAAAAGAATGCCTTTGCCAGAAAAGGCTATGAATTTGTGGGCTGGGCATTTACAAAAGAAAAGGCAGATAAGGGACAGTTTGATCTTGCGGATGAGGCACTCGCAAACATAGTACCGCTTAAATTCAATGAGACGATCAAGCTTTATGCCGCATGGAAGCCGGGGGCTCACAGGGTTGAATTTGAGTTAAACGGCGGAAGTATCCCTGCTTCTGATCCAAACAGAGCAATTTATTCAAACGGAAAATATGATTTTAATGCAAATGCCGATATCGCACTTCCCATACCGACAAGAGTAAATTATGATTTCGGTGGATGGTACGCTGATGAGGTATTAAAAAAGGCCATGCCCGTTATAAAAAAGGGAACCTTCGGAGATATTAAACTGTATGCAAAGTGGGTACCTCATGAGGGTGTTAATACATTTGGTATTTCATATGTTTTAGACGGTGGTAATCTTGATCCCGACGGTCCGTTCATATTTAACTATACATACAGCGAGACCCAGACTCAGGCGCTGTCTAAGGCTGTAAGAGACGGATATGACTTTGACGGCTGGTATAAGGATGCCGCATTTAAGACCAAATTCAATGTTATACCTAAAAAACATAAGGGTGATATCAGGCTCTATGCAAAATGGAAGCCTTCAAAACGTACGATAACCTTTGTTGCGGATACGCCAAACGGTCAGAAAGCAAAGGGAAATACCGGAAAACAGAGCGGTTTGTTCGCAACTACCGTTAAGTTAAATAAAAACAAATATACCCTGACAGGATATAAATTTGTCGGTTGGAGTATCTATCCGTATTCTAAGCGTACCGAAGGAAAGAATGAGGCTCAAAAGAAGGCTTATGACCTTGCTCCGACAGGTGTGTATTATGAAGATGCCGCCCAATATATGTTTGCAAATGATGTGACATTTTATGCGGTATGGCAAAAGCAGGTATATACGATAACCTATAAGAATGCGCAGATCGCTGATAATTCGGCAAATCCGAATATATATACAGTGGATGATGAGATCGTGTTTAAGCCGTTATCCGCACTCGGCGGAGAATTTACCGGATGGTTTTCGGATGCTAAGACAAAGAAGAGCATGCCTAAGATCGCAAAGGGCTCTACGGGTGATAAGGTCATTTATGCCGGATGGAACAGAACGCAGTATACCATTACCTATGATATAAACTGTAATGATCCTACGGCAAAGATAGATAAGACTCGTGTCGGCTACATAGATACATACAATAACAGAGCTGACAGCGGATACAGATTACCTACCGCTACCAGAAAGGGATTTACCTTTGGCGGATGGTGTACGGATAAAGCCTGCAAAAAGGTAGTGGGAAGCATTATATCTTCACCGAATGTAGACATGACTCTGTATGCAAAATGGGAGCCCTTCACCTATACAATAAAGTTTCATGCCAATGCACCCACAGGCAGGGAAGTGACAGGTAAGATGGCCGATATGGTCAAGCAGAAGGTAGGAAGTACCATCACTTTAAGGGCAAACGCTTTTAAGGTAGACGGATACAAATTTATTGGTTGGGCAACAACTCCCACGGGACCTAAGGTATATGACAACGGTCATAAGATAAATCTTCCGGCAACCGAAGGAGATGCGGTCATTGACCTTTATGCACTTTGGGAAAAAGACATAAGAGGTGTAAAACCTGTCGAAAAACCTGATTCGTATCTGAATGTGGTCGACTTTGGCGCGGTGGCAGGCGACGGAACGGACGATTCCATAGCTTTCCAGAAAGCGCTTAAACAGGCCAGTGTAAACTATGACAGTGCAGGTATAAATACAGTTTATGTTCCGGCAGGTGTATATGATATACTCCCCGTTAATCCCAGCAATGTTCATTATCCGAATTATCCTGCAATATGTCTTTTCAGCAATGTAAATCTGATTATGGACAATGAAGCGGTCATAATGGCTACGGGATGCAGTGTTGGAGACTATTGCGTATTCGATATAGAAAATGTTGACAATGTACACATCAGAGGTGGACAGCTTTTGGGTGAACGTAAAAAGCATAAGGGCAGTGGCGGTGAGTCAGGACACGGCGTTTTCATTAAGGGATCCAGAAATATAACCATCGAGGATATGGAGATATGCAATAACTGGGGTGACGGAATCTATCTCGGTTACAAGATCGCATCGGACTATGTACATTGTGAGAACATAACCATCAAAAACTGTGCCGTATACGGTAACAGGAGAAGTGCCATCTCTCTGACGGACGGAAGCAATATCACTATAGAAGGCTGTGACCTGAAAAATGCATCGGGTATCGCTCCGCATTGCGGCATCTGCATTGAACCGAACTTTGTGAGCGGAAAGAGCAGAAGTGATTTCATGGTAAAGAAGCTTGTGCTCAAAGATACGACCATCACATCATATGACCAAGGCAGCTGGGAATGCATGTGCTTCATGACACTTTCATATGGTGATTCCGACACGAACAAGAGAGAAGATCATCTGACTGCGGATGATATAACGATCAGAAACTGCACCTTTAACGGGTGGTTCGGAAATTATACAGGAAAGAATCTCAAGGTAGATAAATCTACCAAGTTCAATGGGACATGTGACTGTGACTGGCCTATAACGTGGATCAATTAAAAGATGGGGAGAAGCTTGGCTTCTCCCCAAAATTTATCTTGAATTTTTACTTTACATAATGTATAATAAACTTACCCGAGAGGGATACATTCCTGGTATTTTGAACCTACATTTACTTTAAACGGGATTCCTATATTGCTTAAGAAGATGTCAGGCCTCCGAATGCGCAGTGGAAGACAGACGCTTGAGTTGCGGTTGCCCACCTGGCTTTGGCTAGGAGTCAAAATTCAGGAACCGTCTTGGGACCATTCTGAAAAGAACAATTAGGTGGCTTGGTATCGGGCCACTTTTTTTGTGCAGAGCACTTGGGTTGCGAGCCTGGTGCGAGCCAATTCCGAATAATGTTATGATTAAAAGACTGTATCTGACTTTCTACACATTTTCCAAACAACTTCAGAGAGATAATATAGCAGCCTATGCATCATCTATGGCGTTTTTCTTTTTGTTGTCCATCATACCGATACTTTTGATCGGATGTGTCATCCTTTCCTATCTGCCCTTTACCGAGGATATGATAGTAGCGGTCGTGGAAGAATATACCCCGGGATTTTTGGACAGCATAATCGAGAGCCTTGTTGCACAGGTATACAATCAATATGAGGGAATACTTCCCGTTGCTATAGTCGTTATGCTTTGGTCTGCCGGAAAAGGCATGTGGGGCATGATGATGGGACTTAATACGGCAAATGAAGTCACAGAAGACAGAAATATGCTATTTGTTCGCATAAGAGCATCTTTTTATTCCGTGATCATGCTTATAATGCTCATTCTTTGTTTCGGCATGATGATCGCAGGAGAAAATTTTGTTGAATATATAAGGACTATCGCACCTAAGACTGCAGAATATTTCAGTATCATAGGAAATCTGCGTTTCTTAATTGTATGGGGATTTCTTACACTTATATTTGCGTTCATGTATACTTTTTTACCAAACAAGAAGTTAAAAATGCGTTATCAGATACCGGGGGCAGCATTTTCGGCCATAGGATGGTCGGTTATGTCTTTCGGTTATTCATTGTATATAGATTATTATCATGGATTCAATGTATATGGCAGTTTGAGTACACTGGTTCTGATCATGATCTGGATGTATGCATGCATGTATATTTTGATGATCGGCGCTAATCTTAACAGATATTTTGGAAGTTTCATCATAAAGGGATTGAGCAGGAGAAAAACAAAATAAGCTCCAACAATAATCATTGTTTTGTAATTAATTGTGATTTTTTCTATTCTCTTTACAATAATCCTCAAATATGTTTTAATAAAATCATCACTTGATATTTATAGTAATTGTACCAAGTGAACGAGGAAATTGGGGAGATATTTACAATGGCATCCGGCAAGGCATCATTGTCTGAAAAATACATTTAAATATATACACAGGTGGTGTATCCATAGGATATATCATCTGTGTTTTTATGTTGAAAATTTGAGTATGATCAGAAACGTTTTTAAGTTACAGAGGTTATTACTATGACAACGAGACGGGCTTATACTATCTGAATGCGAGATACTACGATCCT
>CACZSE010000048.1 GCA_902783735.1 uncultured Lachnospiraceae bacterium | reverse complement strand
TGTACTCAATCCTGATATCTTTCCTAAGGAAGATGAAGAAGAGATACTTGTTTTTTTAAGAAAGCGATTTGGTATCTTAAAGGGGGTTTGTATAAGCGGTGGCGAGCCTACCCTCCAAAGTGACCTTGCCGAATTTATACGCAAGATAAAAGAGATAGGTTATCTGGTAAAACTAGATACAAACGGTACCAATCCACATGTTCTTAAAAGCCTTATTGACAATGGTCTCATTGACTACGCTGCCATGGATATAAAGGCCGGACGTAACAACTATGCTGCCGCTACCGGTATGCAGTGTTTGGATCTTGCTTCCATAGAGGAATCTGTCTCTATCCTCTCAGAAAACAGGATAGAATACGAATTCAGAACAACAGCTGTAAAAGGTATCCATACTTCTGAGGATTTTGAAGACATCGCTTTATGGCTTCCTGCAAACTGCAGTTATTTCATTCAAAATTATAAAGAAACAGCAGGCATAGGAGACTATGCCTGCTTTAGTTTTACTAAACCCGAACTTGAAGGTTTTTTAGATATAGTCAAAAAGAACATTCACAACAGTTCCTTAAGAGGGGTTGATTAAAACCACTATAATTATCATTAAGGAAGGTATAAAAATGAAGATTCAAGAGTTTGTAAACATGGAAGAGTTCGAAAAACTTATGAGTAACTGGGCGACAGCAACAGGCCTTGCAACTGTTGCTGTAGACGCAGACGGAAATTACATTTCCGAATGCTACAATTTCACTGATTTTTGTATAAAGTACACACGCGGAAGCTCGGAAGGTCTTAAAAGATGCGTAAAATGCGATCAGGAGGGAAGAGGCGTCTATAAATGTCACGCAGGTCTGATCGATTTCAGTATAGATCTCGTTGTAAAAGGTGAGAAGCTGGGAGCCGTGATAGGCGGTCAGGTATTGCCTAACGATCCCGATGAAGATTTCTTCAGAAATGTAGCAAATGAGATCGGTGTAAACGAAGATAAATATATTGCCGCTCTACAAAAGGTAAGAGTCAGAAGCGAGGAAGCGATCAATGCATCAGCAAACCTCTTAGGTCAGATCCTAAACGACTTCATAAACTCCGAATTTGACAGAAAGTATGTAAGATCCATAGTTGTTGGACTTAAAGAAGGTGTTGAAAAAACATCGGCTATCGTAAAAGACATCACCAGATCGACCGAAGAGCTTAAAAAGCTTCAGAACAAACAAAAGATACTCTCCCTCAACGCCAATGTTGAGGCAGCAAGAGCAGGTGAACACGGTAAAGGCTTCTCCGTAGTTGCCATGGAGGTCGGCAAGCTTTCCGAAAGCAGCTCGGTCGCTAACGAACGTATCGAAACGCTTGTCCGTGAGATCGCTCAGGTTGTCAACAACATGCACGATCCCAAGAAATTCGAAATGCTCATGAAAGATTAAAAAGGTGATATAAATATCACCTTTTTAATCGTCGTTATGGAAATCCAGAATATCTTTGATGACTTCGCCCGCAATGATAAGACCGACAACTGACGGCACAAATGCATTGCTTCCCGGAATGTCTCTTCTGACGGTACAGGTTCTTTCTGTTCCGGGAGGGCAAATGCAGTTTGTTCTGCAGCTTATCTCGAGATCCTCCTCGGGTCTTATGGGCTTTTCTTTGGAGTAAACTACTTTCAGTTTTTTAACCCCACGTTTTTTTAGCTCTCTTCTCATTACCTTTGCGAGAGGGCATACAGAGGTCTTGTATATGTCGGCAACCTCGAACATACTGGGGTTTACTTTATTACCGGCTCCCATGCTGCTTATGATGGGAACCCCTGCTTCATTTGCCTGAAGAACCATCTCTATCTTCCCGGTCACTGTATCGATGGCATCTACTATATAGTCATATTGAGAAAAATCAAACCGATCCCTGGTATCCGGCATGTAGAATGTCTTGTAGACATTTACCTTTGCATCGGGATTGATATCCAAAATACGTTCTTTTGCTACATCGACCTTATATTTTCCGATAGTCTTTCTGGTAGCCAGTATCTGTCTGTTGATATTGGTAAGACAGACCTTGTCGTCATCGATAAGATCGAGCGTTTTGACACCGCTCCTGGCAAGCGCTTCAACAGTGTAGCCACCTACACCGCCTATGCCGAAAACTGCAACCCTTGCATTGGCAAGACGCTCCATGTTCTCTTTTCCGAATATCAATTGTGTTCTTGAAAACTGATTAAGCATATATGTACTTTTGTGTCAGAAGGACAACCTCATCTGATACCAGACAGCATCGCCGTGTACAGACTTAGAGACACCCTCACAGACATAACCGAACCTTTCATAAAATCCTATGAGTTCCTTTTTACAGGTTAAGACCACACCTTTTCGTCCATCTTCCTGTGCCTGTTTAATATACTCTTTCATGATAAAAGAAGCAATACCCTTACTTTGATGATCCGGATGTGTCTCGACTCCGAATATCATCTGCCATGGTCCGTCAGGGACATGACAGGCAGCAGATTCATACATCTCATCCTCAAGATCGGCGTCATTTGTAACAGGTCCGTTTATAAGTCCGACGATATTTTTATCCTTGTCTTCAGCAAGTAAAAAATGGTCTCCGTAAACCTTTATGCGCTCTTCAAATCTATCCCTTGTGGCAGCTTCCGCAGGCGGAAAGCAGAGCCTTTCGAGCTCTGCTATATTGTCAGTATCTTCAGATGTGGCATGTCTTAATGTAAGGTCGCTGTACATAATTCTCTTTCCCAACAGATATTCTATTACAGATTATCATATATGTCTTCCGTAAATGTAAGGCTTCCTTTATATCCCGCATATGTGCGGTTAAAGATGAGTCTTTCATTGACCGGAAATGCACCTGTTATGAACTGGATGTCCTTTTCAAGCGCTATCTCTCTTTCATTGCTGCTTCCGACCAGAAGTGTGATCTCCTCTTTTTCCTCGCGTATGGCTTTATTGATCTCATACTGATCGGTAAGGAAAAGAACCTTAGGCGGTGTCGCATATTCAAGATCATTTATCCTTTCTATGATCCTTTCCTTATCCTGAGGTCTGAATATGGGCTCTGATACGATGACCAAAACAGGGGTGAAGCTGTAATCATTTGCAAGATATCTTGTAAAGCCTACGGCATTGTTTGCATCGGCTACAACAGCAAATCTCTTCCAGCTTACAACACCTATGGCCTGAGCAAGATAATTGTATACATAGTCCTCTTCCTCGGCTATGACCTTGTCTACCAAAGCCTTATCAAGGCCCAGGGCCTCGGCTACTTTTCTCACAAAAACTGTTGTGTCGGTGGCACCTACAAAAAGTCCGGGGATCCTTAGACTTGGAACGCCGAATTTCTGCTCAAACTTTTCTGAAGGTCCCTTAAATAACCAGGGATTAATGATAATGTTTAATGCTGCAGCTGAACATTTTTTAATCGTCTCGATGCCCTGATGCTTTGTAAAGAAGGTATTTACCTTAAGTCCAAGCTTTGAAAGTACCCTGTCGATCTCCTCTAAAGTTCCGCTCCAGAAAGTATCGTGATAAGGAATGATACCGAAAATATTTACAAGCTTATCATCCTTTTCTACACCCTCTTCTATGACCTGATCTATGAAATTGTTCCATACTATCTCATAGCCGAGAGTACTGTCTCCCGCAAATCCGGGGGTGTCGATCGGATATACAGGAATACCTTTACTTGAAAATTCATTGGTCACACTGACAATATCATCACCGATGATACCGGCTGTACAGCCCGTAAGAACAAAGTATGCGTCGGCATCGATGATATCGATAGCACCCTGAATGGTAGTACGAAGCTTATCTGTTCCTCCGAATACAACTTCCTTTTCAAGCATGTTGCTAGAAGGAATGGATACACTTGCAACAAAACATGAATTTTTATGACCTGACTGACCCTGATCCGCAGCCGTAGTCTGCATGCAGCAGCCGGGACCCGAATGATAAACGGGACAAACTCTGTCAAGTGCTCCCAAAACCGAATTGATACCGGCAAGCACACAGCCGCCTTTCGGATTCTCCATTATATCTGACATATCAGTTTCCCCCTTCCGTTATATATTTAAATGCATCTTCTTTGTACCATGAATCCTTATAGGGAAGCTTTACGTGAGCCGCAAGTTTTTTATTAAATCCGGGATTCTGTAACTGTGCGGCTATCTTGTTTCCTAAGAACAATAAGCCATCATAGCCCATGGTGGGACGCTTTCCGTCAAGAACGTGAGTTGTAGGTATGCCAAGTTTTGCTGCCCACTCCGGAACACCGATAAATGCGTCGGGACGAAGCTTATTTACCAGGTTTACCTGCTCAAACGGCTGCATGTTGGCTATATCAACAACAAAGTCCTTATGAATGCCGTTAAGATACTCTATATCTACCTGAGCATCGTCATCGTAAGTAGGTGTTTCAAGACCTACCAGCTCCATGCCGAAATCATCAATAAGAGCCGCAGCGGCAAATGAACGACCGGTACCACCACAGATAAACACTCTTGTGCCCTGAAGGCGTTCTCTTAATTTCTTTACAAGAGGCTCTATTCTCTCATGTTCCTTTTCAATTATCTTCTCTACCTCTTCTTCCTTTCCCAAAACCTTTGCGATACCGCGGTACCATTTGTCGGTATTTCTGATACCTATGGGCATAACTGTATGAGAATAGGGTATCTGATAATCCTCCCATAGGGTATGCATGAACTCATCCGCAAATACTTTACAGATAGAGGTCGATGCTTCGGCCGCCGGGATCTTCTTTATCTTTTCAAGTGAACTGTAGAAAGGAATGTAATTTACCTTTACACCCAAAAGTGACAGCATTCTTTCCATTTCTTTTTGATCGGCATAACTTACGGTCGTGGGAGCGAAAAGGTTTACAAGACCCTTTTCCTTTTCGACCTTCTGCTTTTTCAAAATGTATTTGTTGATCGAAATAAATGCAGCATCAAAGCCTGATGCACATATCTTGGATTTGAATCCTTCACAGTGAATCGGAACGATAAGCGTATCGGGATATTCGCTCTGAAGACTTGCGCTGATGGCATCGATATCATCACCTATAATACCTGATGCACAGGAAGCATATATGAAAGCAAGCTTGGGATTGTATCTTTCAACGGCTCTTTTTACTGCTTCACGAAGCTTTGTCTCTCCACCGAACACAACACTCTTCTGGTCTAAGTTTGTAACTATAAGTCTTGGATTTTTAATATTCTTTATACCTCTGTGTGCCTGTCCCACACGATACATATCCACCGCCATGATAGAACACCCTACACATCCCTGCGGAGAATGAGAAATAAATACCGAATCCTCCAAAGACATAAGTGCGGCCATACTGTTTATCTGCTGACACTGAAGTCCCTGAGCAAAGCTTCTGTCAGCCCTTTTCAAACAGCCTTTTTTGTAGTTTTCTTCTACCTGTTTTCCGGTTGTTCCCAGATCGTTCAGTCTGCCGGGCTTGCTCTCGCGCACTCCCGAATATTGTACTGAAGCCATAGTCATTCTCCTTTCCGATCTTACCTAAATACTTACCTGTTTACCTTTAACGACTGATGATTGTCGAGTTTGTCATAATAGAACGTGATCTTATCCAATGCCTCTTTGACCGTGCATTCAACATCAAATACTGAAATGGCTTTTTTCTCAAATTGCTTTTGAGCCTGAAAGCCAACCTTTTTACATACAACACTTCTGCAGTCTCCTATGACCGCGATCTTTTCCGTTAACTCACCCGGACCTCCGCAGCCTGATGAATTGCCGCCGCAACCACCACATCCGACTGAGCATCCCTGAGTGGGTTGTTCACATCCTGATGGTGCACAGCCTGAAGCTTCTGCTTCTTTAGAAGTGTCTGCCTCAGGTACGTCTCTTACCTCTAAAAGGCCATATTCCTTTCCTTCCACACTGTAAATGGTAAAGCTTTTTACTTCACCGAATTTAAGATCCACATTCACTCCGTCCGATGTTCCTATAGCGATCTTATATGCCATATCAAGCTCCTTTTTAGTATGCATAAATGGACACAAACCAATTCTTTTACGTTTGTGCCCATCTGTTGTTGATCTTTGTTTGTTTTTGATCAGTTAAATCTCGAAACAGCCACGGTATAGATATCTTCTATAAGTCTTATACCGCCTTCGTAGCCCACATAGAAACTGTCGAATACGACCTTATCCTGTACCGGCCATGAAACATTTAAGAAGTTTCCTTTGAGATTTTCGGTTACTTCTTTTTCATAGTAGCCGCCAAGTACAAGAGGATATCCGTGATAATCATGATTCTTTATCTCTTCATGTATCTTATAGCCGTCGGTTTCAAATGATACCTCAGCCTCAATACCGAAGTTTAGCTTTTTAAATTCTTCCGTTATCTGATCTCTGTAGTTTTTGGGAGTATCATCCACAATAAACTGCTTAGCGGGAACAAGACCTAGATCATTTACCAGAAACTTGGTAATACCGAGAGTATACTGTGCATCGGCAACAACCGTGAACTGCTTGTTTATAACTCTGTTTTCAAGGAACAGATCCGCATATCTCTCAATAAGGTAATAATAATAGTCTTCGTGTTCCTTAATGACAGCCTCAACCTTTGCTTCATCAACACCGGCAAACTTTCCGACCTCTCTTAAGAATTTGCTTGTTTCCGTAGCACCGATCGGAAGAGTATTGTAATGAAGATAGGGTATACCGAGCTTACGCTCCATCTTCTTCATGTTTGAAAGACCTACCCAGGGAGAAACCAAAAGGTTGAATTCCGCATGAGGGATCTTATCTATGTTCTTTATGCCTCTCTTGTATCCGAAGATGGTATTGGGTGTAAGACCGAGCTCTGAAATGAGCTTTTCAAGCTGTCTAATGTTTCCCAGCCAGAAAAGATCCTGATAAGGAACATCTGCCCAGATGTTTATAAGCCCCTTTTCTTTCTGATCGGATTTCTTTAAATACTGATCGATGATGGCATCTACTACCTGCTCGTGACCCTTAAAGTTATTTCCCTTAAATCCTGCTGTAGGAGCATATATTACAGGCTTTTCACTGTCGGCAAATCTTGATACCACTTCACCTGTATCATCTCCGACTATCTCTGGGATACATCCCGTAAGTACAACATAAAGATCGGCATCTACAACCTTGAGAGCATTTTCAATGGTTGAATTGAGCTTTTTCACTCCACCGAATACAACGTCCTTTTCATTGATACTTGTACAGGGGAAAATATTGGGTGAAAAATATCCTGAACTTCCAGTAGATTCCGAAAGCTTCTGAGCACATCCGGGGCCCGAATGAAGGACCGGCAATGCTCTTTCTATAGCCTGAACCGTCTGCATGGCTGCAAGCGCGCACTTATATCTTTGTTTGTCGAGTAACTTCGCCATTTATATAGCCTCCTCTAAGAATGCGTCAACATTCTGTTTATACCACCAGTCTGTATACGGCAGCTTTGTTCTCTTTGCAAGATTTTCTTCAAAGCTTCTGTTCTTTATGGCATCCACGATAGTCTTTGCAAATTCCAATGTATGCTTGTAACCGAATATCATATATTCGTCTGCAACGTACACGGCAGGTGTTCCGTTCTTGATAGCCCAAACAGTTGAACCCGGATGTCTTGAAAGGTACATATCAGGCTGATACTTGTTTAAGATATTCATTACTTCATAGTTCTGCTGATCGGCAACACTTGCTTCAAAGTCAATATCATTGTCAAGCAGATACTTCATTGACGGAGGAACATCTCCGTTCTCGTATTTCTTGTCATAGTGCCATGCAAGAGCCCAGACAACCTTTATACCGAGCTCATCAAGCACTCTTGAAACTTCAAATGTATAGCCGGGTCCCATGCCGAGTACTGCAGTAAGACCTTTAAGCTCTTTCTTAACTTCTTCGATCTGAGGAATGTAGATTGCTCTCTGTTCCTCAATGTATTTCTCTATCTTGTCGCTTCTGTTTGTAACCTTACCGATCTCACGAAGCCAGGTCTCAAAGCCCTTTATACCGCACTGGTTAATGCTTCTTACGTAAGGAACGCCGTATTTTTCTTCAAGAGCATTTCCAAGATAGTTTCCGAGTGTACCGCAGATACAGGTTGTTGCGATGCTCTCAGAAAGATGAGACAGTTCTTCGATGCTTGAGTTACAATATAAGAACACGGGATCAAGGTCGAAGTTTTTGAACATCTCTATGATCTCGGGTCTTGCACTCTCAAAGAAGTTCTTAAAGTTGATCTTGTTTGTCTTTACGCCTTCTCTCGGAGGCTGAACGATCTCCTGTAATACTGCATGATCAGCAATGTCAAATCCGGTTGCCCATATTCTTGACTTGAAGCCTTCACAATGAACCGCTACGATCGGTACTCCTACTTTGTCACGAACCTCTTCAACTATGCTGTCTATATCTTCACCGATGATACCTGTAGCACATGCACTTGATACAAAGATAGCCTTGGGAGAGTATCTTTTATTTACTTCTAAGATGACTTCTTTCAGTGTAGCCGTAGAACCGAAAATGGTATCATTTTCATTCATATCGGTTCCGACATATACAGTATCACTGGTAACGCCTCTTTTCTTCGCCATAACCTTAGCCATATAGTAGGCACTTGATGCCGATACGGAACATCCCGCAGGTCCATGGTGAATGATCGCTACATCTCTTATGGCCGCAAGCTGACTGAGACCGCAGGAAGACAAGCATGTGCTGGACTGTGAGAAGCATCTTGAGCATCCTTTTAAGGTTCCGCATTCACTCTGTCCTGCAAGATCCTTAAGAGTTCCTACATAACCGGTAATGGATCCGATTCTGTTCTCTCTTGTACCAACGTTAGAATTACTTAGATTAATAGCCATATTGATCTTTCCTCCCGATACGATCAGATCTTGTAATCATCTGCGAGTTCCATCATACCGTACTCCATGAGGATCTCTTCGAGTCTTTCCTGAGTCATGGGTGTAGGTATAACAAAATCGGTGTTCTCTATAACTGCCTGTGCAAGGTTTCTGTATTCCTGTGCCTGATTTGAATCAGGTCTGTACTCTATAACAGTTTTCTTGTTGATCTCAGCATGCTGAACGATATTGTCTCTGGGTACGAAGTATAGAAGTTTTGTTCCAAGTTCCTTTGCAAATGCACGAAGAAGATCCAACTCTCTGTCAACGTTTCTTGAGTTGCAGATGATACCGCCGAGTCTTACACCACCGGTTCTTGCATATCTCTGGATACCCTTTGAGATGTTGTTGGCAGCATAGAGTGCCATCATTTCACCACTGGCTACAATATATATCTCTTTTGCCTTGCCTTCTCTGATGGGCATTGCAAAACCACCGCAGACAACATCGCCAAGTACGTCATAGAAAACATAGTCGAGATCGTCTGTATATGCACCAAGGTTCTCAAGCATGTTGATAGATGTGATGATACCTCTTCCGGCACATCCTACACCGGGTTCGGGACCGCCTGACTCAACACACTTTGTGCCGCCGTATCCCTCTTTCATGATACGGTCAAGCTCTATGTCTTCACCTTCTTCACGGATGGTATCAAGTACAGTCTTCTGTGCAAGTCCTCCGAGAAGTAATCTTGTGGAATCTGCCTTGGGGTCACAGCCTACTACCATTACCTTTTTGCCATGCTCTACAAGGCCTGCTGTAAGGTTCTGTGTTGTAGTGGACTTTCCGATTCCGCCCTTTCCGTAAATCGCAATCTGTCTAATCTCGCTCATTTGTTTATCCTTCCTTATTTAAATAATTCCTTTATTTTTATATATTTGATCATCTGCTCTATGGAATCGGGGATCTCTCCGGGGATCTCATAGGCTTCAATTCCTCTGCTGCTTGCTAATCTTAATGCTCCGTCGCCTATCCTGCTCACCAAAAGGTAACTGCAATCAGAAAGCGCATCCAGGTTAAGATTTATCCTGTCATCGCTGTGATCGCCGTCTTTACATGCCGGATCGACTTCTCTTGTCTCAACATATGAAACATCGTCCTCGGACATCTCATAGATATCAAACTTTTTCGCCCTTCCGAAGTGATCGTTCACAAATCGTCCGTCACTCGATGCTACAGCGATCAGGGTCTTTTCATCCATGTGAAAATGTCTCCTTAATGTTCAAACGTCTCTGATATATCTGATCTCCGAATTCCGACTTGCCGGGAACTCCCACTGCATCTGCTCTGCAGTGCTGACAATGTCTGAACACATCTATGTATTTAGATGCCTTCGTTCTTGCTTCATCGATCTGGGCACAGACGGGAGCCTTCACATCCTTAAGCTTATACTGAGGAATGAGAGGAATGATGTTATATATCTTTGCACCTGCCTCTTTTACCGTCTTTGCTATCTCTTCAATGTGTTCTCCGTTTATCTCGGGAACCAAAACAGTATTTACCTTTACGGTGATACCGGCATCGGCAACCTTTTTAATGCCTTCAAGCTGATTCTTTATCAGTATCTTTGCAGCTTCAACGCCTTCTATCTTTTCGCCGTGGTAAATGATAAAGTCGTTTAGCTTACTTTCTATCTCAGGATCCACGGCATTGACCGTGACTGTGAGAGAATCGATCCCTATGCGGATCACATCATCTGCTCTTTCGGCAAGTAACAAACCGTTTGTACTCATACATTTGATAAGATCGGGGAACTTTTCCTTTATGATCTCAAATGTTTCAAGCGCGTAGTCCGTTGCGAGCGTATCGCCCGGTCCGGCTATTCCGGCCACCTTAATGTCCGGACAGATATCCAGTGCTTTCTTTAAAATGTCTTCGACGTCTGCGGGTTTTAAAACCTTTGAGGTAACACCCGGACGTTCCTCGACATCGTTGATCGTCCTGTCACAAAATCTGCATGCTATGTTACATCCCGGACTCACCGGAAGATGTATACGACCGGCATTGTTCTTATGTCCGCCGAAGCAGGGATGAGAATTTTGAAGATCTTTATATGTATTGCTCATACCGCTCCTTCTTTCTATATGAATTTTAAAATGATACCGAGTGGACTCGAACCACCAACTTCAGCTTTGCAAGCCTATGCCATTCCCGCGGCTACGGCATCTCAAGGCATAAAAATACCGGGGGTTTTATAAATATGTTATAAAACCTCCGGTTTTCCATCAGTTTATAACTACCAATATTTTGTTACGTATAAAACATGTGGCATCTACACATAATCCGCTCCGTAATAATTATCAGTTGTTAAATAAAGGTGTTGAAAGATATCTGTCACCTGAATCGGGAAGAAGTGCTACGATGACTTTTCCCTTGTTCTCAGGTCTCTTAGCAAGTATCTCGGCTGCTTTAAGTGCTGCTCCTGAAGAAATACCTACGAGTATACCTTCAGTTACCGCAAATGTCTTTCCTTCTGCAAATGCATCCTCGTTCTGGATAGGAATGATCTCATCGTAAACCTTTGTATTGAGAACATCCGGAACGAAGCCTGCGCCGATACCCTGGATCTTGTGAGCACCGGGTGTTCCTGTTGAAAGAACTGCACTTGTTGCGGGCTCAACAGCAACTACCTTAACGTTGGGATTCTGCTCCTTTAAGTACTCGCCTACACCTGTAATGGTTCCGCCGGTACCTACACCTGCAACAAAGATATCTACCTTACCGTCTGTCTGCTTCCAGATCTCGGGACCTGTGGTCTCTTTGTGAACCTTGGGGTTGGCAGGATTTACGAACTGACCGAGGATAACTGATCCTTCGATCTCTTTGTTGAGCTCTTCTGCCTTTGCAATAGCACCCTTCATGCCCTTAGCACCTTCTGTAAGTACAAGCTCAGCACCGTAAGCCTTAAGAAGATTTCTTCTCTCTACGCTCATGGTATCGGGCAATGTAAGGATCGCTCTGTATCCTTTAGCTGCTGCCACAGCGGCAAGTCCGATTCCGGTGTTTCCGCTGGTAGGCTCTATGATGGTTGCGCCCGGCTTCAAAAGTCCCTTATCCTCTGCGTCCTTGATCATTGCCAAAGCGATTCTGTCCTTTACGCTTCCGGCGGGATTAAGATACTCTAACTTAGCTAAAACCGTAGCGTCACTTATTCCTTTTTTCTTTGAATAGCCGTTAAGCTGTAATATCGGTGTACCACCAATCAATTCCAATGCACTCTGTTTGATCTCACTCATGTTTGCTTCCTCCTTTATACATTTGAGTCTCAAAAATCAGACCATATATTCCGTTTGGGTTAGCTATATACTATCACTCATCTTATGTTTTGAAAAATCGTTAATTGTTATCGCTTGTGATAGTTTTTTCTTATAACCTTATAACAAATGATGCATAACCTTCTGCTTTACTGTCATGAGTGGCTATAAGCACAGCTTTTAACAAGCTGCTGTAATGCTTAAGTTGATCTAAAATAATGTCCGAAGTCTGTGGATCGATACCTGTTGTCGGCTCATCGGCAATGATAAGATCCGGTTCCGGTAATAAGGCCCTTATCAGAGAAACTCTTTTTAATTCTCCTCCCGAAAGCTCAAAAGGATATCTTTTTTCAAGATCCTCTATCTTAAATTTGCTCATGAGCTCGAGGGCTTTTTGTTTAAGAGCATTTACGTCGGTATTTTTATCCCCCAAAACAAAGGGCATGACAATGTTGTCTAAAATATTATAATCCTTCAGCATGACGTTGCTTTGGGGAACATAGCCTATCTTTGTTCTGTGTATATCTGAAAGCTCCTTATCGGATAATGAATACAGATCTTTATCTTCAAAATATACATGTCCCGATGTGGGTCTTAAGATACCGCCTGCAATGGCAAGTAATGTACTCTTTCCTCTTCCCGAGGGACCTGTTATCACGATCAGATCGTTTCTTTCTATATTTAAGCTTTGTTCTTTCAGGATCACCCTGTCACTCTTAGGATAGGTCATACCGATGTTTTCTGCTTTCAACAGCATGATCATTCACCTTCCTTCCTAAGAGCGGTATAGGGCTGCATCCTGCTTATGTGTATAACCGGAAATAAGGAAGAAGTTACGGTTATGGACGTAACAATAAAAATTATAAACACATAAGTCAAAATAATATTGATAATGCCCGGTCCGAGATAGGGCATTTCCAACCGAAATCCAATGTAGTTACCAAAGGGTACAATAAACAACGTTCCCAAAAGACAACCGATCAGGGCTCCTAAGAGCCCTGACAGTGCATACTCGGAGATAAGAAGACTCATAACTCTTTTTGATGAAACACCGAACATCCTTAACAGAGCAACTTCTCTTTTTCTTTCTCCGGCTATGACTACATTGATGA
>CACZSE010000047.1 GCA_902783735.1 uncultured Lachnospiraceae bacterium | reverse complement strand
CTATCTTATCGGTCCAGATCTTTGTATCATATTCTTTTATCGTAAAGCCGTCGACACCGTCTGTTATGAGCATATCGGCGCCTCCGTTAAATGAAGATACGACCGGAAGGTCAAAATACATCGCCTCAAGTAAGACCATCCCAAAGATATCATAATTGGACGGGAAGACCATAAGATCGGCTTTTTTATATACATCCTGCAGTTTAGACTGGCTCATGGCCGGAACGTATGTAAGTACACCTTTTGATATGAGTTTATCGGCTTTGCTCTTCCATTCTTCAAGATAAGCCTGTTCGCCGTTTCCGATAATGGTCATATGAACATCTTTGTATACATCCGTCAGGCGTTCACATATATCCAACAACATATACGGGTTTCTTCTCGGCTCTATCTTTCCAACATATAAAAGGTTCCATTTTTCACTGTCGAACTTGCTTATGTGTAACTCATCCGACTTCTTATTAGAAAAAAAGTTATCCGTATCGAGGCCTACGCCTATCGGATACGTCTTTTTAAAGCCTTTTTTACTTAAAAATTCAGCAGCCGGCTGCGACTTGGTAAAACATATGACATTCTTTTTGTTCTTCAATTTCAAAAAAGTATTGTCAAATATCCTGCATTTAAAGTTATATCCCTTGTTGAAGTCATCATAATACGGGCCATGATATATAACAACCGGCCTGTCCTTTTTAAATGCATAATAAAACCACGATGTTATCTGATCATATTCATTTACCTGGATGATATCATAATCTTTGACCAGTTTTGAGAGTCCCGGGAAAAATCCGTTTTTCAATATCCCGATTCCCTGTCTCATATATACATTGACAATTCCCCCGTCGCTGTCCGGAACACGCAACGTTTTTTTATCATTTCCGTTATGAGCATTATATAAGACTACATCACAGCGCTGTCCCGCTCTTACAAGAGCCTTGGCCAGTCCTACTTCCTGGATATTGTAGCCTTCAGGATCCAATATGGAGGGAAAAGTACGTATTATCAGGATCTTAACCATAAAGTCATATTCTCTCTAAGTTAAAATAGTTCTTCCCACTGTCCGGCTATGTTTTCCACAGACAGTGCATTTCTTATCCCGACTGCATTTTCGGAGATCGTCTGAGCAAGACGGTCATCCGTCAAAATCTCTTTCAGCGCATCCGACAATCCGTCAACATCTCCGACTTTCGTCAGGATCCCGTTATCTTTATTTTTTATCAGCATGGCACTTCCGCCCATCGGACAATCCGTGGCTATAACTGTCATACCGCAAGCCATGGCTTCTGCAAGTGAGTTTGATATTCCTTCCCAGTCCGAGCTTGAAACATATATTCTCGATCCGCACATAGTCTGCAAAAGTTTGGAGTTAAATCCTTTTAATTCAACAAGCTCACCTGCATTTTTATTTTTTATATATGACGACAATTCTTCAAAATACTCACCCTCGCCATATATCTCCAACCTATACTCGGGATAATTGTCAGCTATCTTCAAAAACGCATCTATCAAAAGCTTGTGATTTTTCTGTTCCGTAAGACGTCCTGCCGTCATGATCACCTTCTTTTTTTGAAGATAATCGGTTGCCTCAGGTATATCATCTCTTAACGGATTCATAACGATCGTGCCCTTTTTTTGAATATACCCGGGGAAACACTGCTTTGCCATCTTTGTCTGAAATACAATCTTGTCAGCAGTAGAGTAAAGCACATTCCTTAAAGCTTTTTCATGACTCTTTATAGGTCTGTGGTTCAGCCGGTTCGGATCGTTGCGTTCAGATACTATAAGCCTGTTTTTAAGTCCGAACATGGAAAGGCATGTGAACATTGCGGCAACGGTTCCCATAGCTATAACTACCGCTGACGGATCTTTTTTTATCTCATTTCTAAGACTCCTTAGTCGGTTGATCCTTCCGATCATATCTCCGCCGGTCGCTTTAGATATGGCTTTTATATCAATTCTGTCATCCAGTTCATAAGCGATATCTTCTCCGCCTATCATGAGTATCCTGACATTTAGCCCACGGCTGCACCAATGGTCGGACAGAGTAGCTATCACACGTTCGGTACCTCCGCCTGTCATTGAGATCGTTACAAATATTATATTGTAAGCCTTGTTTTTATTCTTCATTCTGCATCAATTTAAAAGAACAGTGCTTATCTGTTCATAAACATTGTCATAGGAAAACCTCTTTGCCGACAGAGCGGCACTTTCGGATAACCTGTCATGATCATCCAGACAGTATTCTATTCCTTCAGCTATATCATCACCGTTCTTAAACTCAGCCAGATAGCCGTTTTTCTTATGTTCGATCTGGTCCAGCATTCCACCGACCGCAAATGCAACCGCCGGAGTACCGCATGCCATGGATTCGCATACAGTATATCCGAAAGATTCCTGAAGTGAAGGATTTACAAAAACGTCAGCCGCTCTGTAGATGTCAGCCAGTTTGTTCTCATCACGGATATATCCGGTGAATACCGCATCGTAATCCTTAAGAAGCTCTTCGGCTCCTTTAGCGGCTCCCATCACCACCAGTTGTTTATCATCCATATCTATCTTTTTTAAAGCATGCAAAAGATATTTAAACCCTTTATCGGCGTTTCCCGTTCCCAGATCGGCAGCACCAAAGAGAATTATCTTTTTGTCTTTGGAGAAGCCGTATTGTTCTCTCAATCTGTTTTTGTCAGTTCCGATATGAAAAACACCGGTGTTAAATGTGTTTGGAATATACTCTGGATTTTTACCTTTTAAGATCGCACTCTTCTTTGCTTCCTCTACGATCCACCGGCTCGGTCCGACTATAGTCAGATCCGACTTTTCTATGAAACCTTTCTTTCTTTTAAAACTTGATCCTGCGTAATTACCGGCGATAGGACAATCGATACAGCCTCTTATATATCCTCCGCATCTGCGATCAACATGACATCCACCCGTAAAAAGCCACATATCATGCATCCAGAAAATGATCTTTTTGTCCTTTAGCTTTGAAAGCTGATAAATCTGCTTCGGTGAGAGAAAAGTGCTTATCCAGTGGATAAAAATATAGTCAGCGTCTTTTACATATTTATTGTTTCTAAGATCCGTTCCGCAAATATCCCGTTTCACATCTCCTTTTTTATATATGAGATTGATAGCGTTCTTCATTTTTGACAATGCTTTACTGACAGGACTGTTAAATGCACAGATCGCAGCCGAATCTTTGTCTGTCTTGGTTCTCACGAGAATTTTCGAATCCATGCCATGCCGGGTGAGCATTTCATTCAGACGACAGGCTCCGTTATATGCTCCGCCCTTATCTATAGTACATATATGAAGACATTTTTTATTACTGTTATTCTCCACAATATATCCTCTGTAAGCTCTCAATGGATCTTAAGATATCATAATCTTCAAAGTTCCCGGCAGGAGGCATTTTTTCACCCCTTCCGTCTATAGCTTCTATCCATTTTCCGGTGTCGGAATCTATGTCCAACATGGTAACATTGTCGCTTAATACAACCTCTTTATTGATCTTATCCGAAATGACACACGCAAGCCCCATCTTCTGAGCTTCGATCATGACAACCGGAAATCCTTCCCAACGTGAAGGCAGAACAAATACATCCATAGCACTCATAAGTGCCGGAATATCGGATCTGTTTTCCAAAGATACCACATTTTTACTCAATCCCATTTCGCGTATCTTATCATTTATCACTTCTTTCAGTACGCCTTTTCCTACGATAAGTAATACTGCATCGGGGTCCTTTTTAAGATAATCTTTGAATACCTTAAGTAAAAACTCATGATTTTTTTGCTCTGTATAGCTGCCGACATGTCCGATGACTTTTACATCCTCACCTATACCAAGCGACCTTCTTACCGCTTTAGCATCATAGAGATTTTTATCGAATCGTGTAAAGTTGATCCCGTTATTTATGGTCAATACATTTTCGGTACTGAAGAGTTTTCTGACCTGTTTATTCATTTCCTCATGAAGAGTAATAAACATAAGTCCATACTTATCAGACAGTCTTTTTGCTTCCTTAAACTCAAATCGCTGTTTTCTGTTTCCGTCAGGATCAAAATACTTGGAAGGCTCATTGTGTAAGGTATATATGAGTTTTAATCTTTTTAAAGCATGAGACGGTATAGCCCTTAAATATCGGCCGAACCTGAGATGTATATGTATTACGTCGATTCTTTCTTCCGTTATAAGTTTCCTGAAGGTCCTGAATTTATTTACTCTTCTGTATATCTTTACAAAAAGATTTTTAGTCGGACAGACAGCATTCTTTTCTCCTAAATGCAATACTTTTATCCCGGCTTCACTTAAGATCCGTTCATTGGCAGAGCCCAAAGGTTCGCTCCACGTAACGATACGCATATCTATCTTTTCTCTATCACAAAGAAGGGCATAATCCTTTACCAAGGTCTCTGCCCCTCCATCTGCCATAGTCGTTATCAATTGCACTACTTTCACTTTATCAGACATTTTGCCTTATTTCTCTTCAAAGTAATCTCTGATACTCAACGCCATATAATCTATCATCTCATTTGTCATACCCGGATAGACTCCCACCCAAAAAGTATCTCTCATGATCCTGTCTGTGTTCTCCAGGTTTCCGACAACTCTGTATCCTTTGCCGGATCTTCTCATCTCATCAAAACAGGGATGCTTTATAAGATTTCCGGAGAATAACATTCTTGTCTGTATTCCTCTGTCTTCAAGAAATCTTACAAGATCGTTTCTGCTGATACCTTCCTTTACCGTTATCAAAAATCCAAACCAGCTTGGTCTTGAATTCTCATTTGCCGATGGAAGTATGATCTTATCCTCAAGACCGGCAAGTCCCGCTTTAAGTCTGTTAAAGTTCTCTATTCTTCTTTCTACGAAGGTCGGGAACTTTTCTATCTGTGCGCACCCTATGGCTGCCTGCATGTCTGTCGCTTTAAGATTGTATCCGAAGTGTGAATATACATACTTATGATCGTATCCTGCAGGCAATTTGCCGTACTGTCCGTCATATCTGTGTCCGCAGAAATTGTCTTTTCCGGAAGGACATATGCAGTCTCTTCCCCAGTCTCTGAATGATCTGATGCATTTATTAAGGACCGGGTCATCGGTGTAGACCGCCCCGCCTTCTCCCATGGTCATATGATGCGGCGGATAAAAGCTTGATGTACCTATATCGCCTACAGTACCGGTAAAGTATTCTTTTCCGTCTATGGTATATTTTGATCCCAGCGCATCGCAGTTGTCCTCGACAAGCCAAAGAGCATGTCTGTCACAAAATTCCTTTACACTCTTAAGGTCAAAAGGATTGCCCAGAGTATGTGCTATCATAACAGCTTTGGTTTTTTCGCTGTATGCTTCTTCGAGTTTGGTAACATCAATGTTGTACTGACCTATGGTCACATCGACAAATACGGGAACAGCACCATATTGAATAATGGGTGTTACCGTAGTCGGGAAGCCTGCCGCAACGGTTATGACCTCATCTCCTCTTTTTATGCTCCTGTCTCCCAATAATGGCGATGTTAAAGCCATAAATGCTGTAAGATTTGCCGAAGAACCGGAATTTACCAATGAACAGAATCTTACCTTCAGATAATCGGCAAGTTTCTTTTCAAACTCGTCGGTATAACGCCCTGAAGTCAGCCAAAACTCCAATGCACTGTCTACAAGGTTGGTCATCTCAGCCTTATCATACACGCGTGCTGCATAGGTGATCCGGTCACCCGGCTTAAAATCTTTCTTTTTATTGTGAAATCTGTCACAGTATTCTCCGACAAGCTCAAGTATCTGCTTCTTCGCTTCCTGTTCCGATGTGTTTTCAAACATTTTCTTACTCCTTTAACATGATCAATTACGGCTGTAGACATCTCTGGATATAATAAAACCTCTATAGGCGTAATCTGTGGAATCCGCAAGTCGGTAATCCGAACTTATCCTGTAATCATTGATTCCTTTAATATATATTACACTTATTGTCTGATTTTCACAATCAATACCTTCTACAGGTGTCCCATCTGCCACATGATATACATCTATCGGAACCGTACCCTTTACATCAACATCGGCATAGGAAATACGACGTTTTTTTACCGGATCCCAATATTGAAGATCCTTATCTGTATCAGAGTTCATGTTTATCACTTCCGACATACCGTCAAACGAATATACCGAGCTGTCTGCTATTGCCATGACTATTGCGGAATCTTCGTCAATGCAGTCGGCTATTGCTTCACTTATGGGCTTTTCCATCCATAATTGCTGTTTATTGTATATGGACGAATCTCCAAAACTGTATCTGCCTGTTGTCATCAGTCTTGTATTACCCACATCAGTAGATCTAAACATAAGTTTAGTTACGGGATCGATACATATAAAGCACGAGATCAGACTTAGTACTGACAGACTACTCAAGAATCCCAAAGACTTCATACCACTATTACTTACGGCGAAGATCATCAATACGGCAAGCAGGATATTTACAGAAATAAAACTGTCGATATATCTGACATGATTGACTGTCTTAAACAGCAGATTAAAGAGCAGTAACGCGATATTGCTCATCACAAGCGGTATCATCCAATGTAAATGTTCCACGATCTGTTTTCTTATTACCAGACAGACAATCCCACCGGCCACAACAAAAACCGGGATCCAGTTGAAATTAAACACTAAAAATACCTTGCTCTTTTCAAGCATATATTGTATATCCGGGTCAAAGCCTCCGTTTCCCGCACTCCATTGCCCAAGTATCTTATAAGTCAGAAACCACAGGATATAGGGTATGATCATAAAATAATAATGAATGCTCCTAAAAACCCTGATTACGCCGGTCTTAAGATCTTTTTCACTTATCAGATCTGTAATCACCAACCCTGTGCACAATCCTGTGTAAGCGATAAGAGCCGGTTCCTTTGTCATACAGAACAGACATCCCAGTACGGTCGTCCAAATCCATCTTTTTTGCAAAACCGCATACAAGAGTATGACTATGATATTAACGCAAAACCAGTCGGTACTGTAATAATTCACCATCCCCAACAGAAACGGTGAAAATGCAAATACCGAGGTGCCTGCCACGTATTCGAGAGTTTTTCTCCCGGGAAATACAGATCTTATAATACCGTAAAACGAAAGGATCGCGATCATAAGAATTACAATATTTGCTATCGCCATGCCATATCCGATACTGCCGGCAAGTGAGCCGAATAAACGATATAATCCACCGGATGTCATGGCTATATGCCCGTAGAGCGCTACCTTGCTTATGGAACTCAAAGCAGCTTCGCTTACGGCTTTATAATAGAGCAGTCCATCCCACTTGAACTGATACATATTGCTGTCAAGTGAAAGTATTGCCGTCAACACTTCAAGAACAATGATCCCCCAATGATCGGAAAAAAACTTTTTAAACGCATCAGCTTTCGAAGATTGTTTCTTAATAAATCCCGCAATTTTGATAACAGCAGCGCAAATCCATAAAAAGACCGCCAAACCTGTCGCCAGGCGGTTATCATATGTATATTCACGAGGCAGTATTATAAGAAACAAAACTCCAAATAATACAATGCAAATATCCAAAGCAAAAAGTTCTGTCCCATAGTTTCTGCCAATGTCCTTACATTTTTGATGCAAAAAGAAATATATTACGGCAGCCGCCGCTCCAAATAATGCGGAAATGTATATGAAATTCTCATTGATATATGCTATGGTCGAAAAACACCACGACAAATAAGCCAGAGGGATTATGCCCCAGGCTGCAAGAACGGATATTATATGTCTGAAATTCATCTTGCCTGTCATAAAGTTACATATCCTTTTTAAGAACGTAAAAATCTTTCAATGCCTTTATCCCGATCTTTACGATCTTTTTGATATTTATCGATGTCTTTCCGATATTTCTGTTTTTAAACGATATCGGTTTAAATACTATGTTATCTTTGTAATATAAAAAATATGTTGTGATCATGATATTGGGAATGTTAAAGTCTGAGGGAAGCTTATCCAGATATTTTTTCATGATATCTGCCTTCATAAGTCTGAATGGTGCATTTGCATCCTTCGCCTTTACTCCAAAAAAGATCCTTAAAAGTATACATACAACATCTTCGACAAATTTCCTGCTCTTCCCGTCTTCACGAACAAGTCGTTCTCCGATTATCGCATCATGTTTGTCACGTTCCTCCCAAAATGCAGCAAATTCTCCCGGCTCTGTCTGTCCGTCAGAGTCTGTCTGAAACACATAATCGGCACCCTGTTCTATCGCATACCTGTAGCCAAATATGAGTGCCGGTCCATGACCGCCGTTTTCTTTATTCAGTGCGCAAAGATATGGTCTGTCCTGCGCAAGTCTGCATAAGATATCGTAGGTCTTATCCTTAGACCCGTCATTTACTATCACCAGTCTTGAACCGTCAGTTTCGCCATATTTCTCTACTATCGGATACCAATCATTGACGCATTTTTCTATATTCTCTTCTTCGTTATATGCCGGTATGACAATATATAGTTTATTCATTACTCTCCCCATTCGGTTTCGGCCACTCTTTAAGTCCGAGTCTATCGGCTAAAATCCTGTCATCCTCTGAAGGTTTATAATCATTATGTAATACCCAAAGTGCCTTCTTTCCGTAAAACTGTGCTATTGCATTGTTTGCGGGATCCTTATCCGGATCATAGCATCGATCGTAAACGATCATGGGATTTATCTGTGAGCTCTTTTCTTCAACCTCGTCCACATACAGGATCACCAAATCCTCATCGGACATCTCAACCTGCTTAAGGATGTCCATATAATAATGTGCATATGTGTCAAATCTGTCTCCGCCAAGATCGCGATAGTTTCTGATAACTCCTATCCAGCGCCAATTGTTATCCCTTTCCTGAAGGCACAATCCAAGCATGACTGCTATAAGTGCTATCGTCACATCCTTTACCATAATTTTGCTGATGCTTTCTCCATATTTGTCCCATAACCACTGAGAAAATACGCAGATATTTATGATAAGCGTCGTAAACAAAGCAAAATCAAGCAATACCTGTCCTCTTATAAGCAGACAAAAGACATCATAATTGTATCCAAGCATCGCCGGGAAGATCACAAAAACACAAAACACCAGCGTCAATATCATAAAGATCAGAGGATATCTGATATTAAAGCCAAGCTGTCCTCTTTCCCTTTTGATAAACAGTATTGCCAGGATCAACCCTATCAAAACGATCCAAAATTCCGGTTTATGCAGGTAGCTTTCAATCCTTTCAAGCAAAAATCTGACACTTGATCTGAGAGCAATATAAATATCATTTAGACTCTTCGAGCCCCCGGCTCTTACTTTATTGCCGGGCGCCGATCCGTTTATAAGAGCACCTATTACAGGAAATACGGGAACGAACAGAATTATCTTATCTTTTTTTGTATTCTTTTTCGATATAAGCAGATAATACATAAACGCAATAATATAAAGCATCACGTTCATGCCTGTAAGAGAAAGGTTCGATCCGCTGGCGACAGTTCCAAACAATAAGGATATCGCTGCCAACAAATACTTAAGTACTTTCCTGTTACATGTCATCGCCACAATATATGTGCATATACCAAAGATCGAAAATGATAAGAGCAGTAAATACTGAACAGATGTTATGAACCAGTAAAAAACATCATAATCACCATAATAAACAACACCGAACAAAAACATTGTCAAAAAGCCGAATATCGTAGCTGTCTCAACAAACCTTAGTTTAAATATCCTGCACGCCAGAACATATGAAAGAAAAACGAGCGCAAAAAAGAATATTATGGTGACTCCGAATTCAAACAGTCTGATCTTGTGAAAATCACACATTATATAACCGGAGAAAAAATATCCGAGAAAAGTTGATGAATACAAACCTCCCCAGACCTTATGCCACTCTGAGGTCATGTGTGCAGCCAATCCCAGATGACTGTAGCCGGAATCTAACAGGTTTTGGGCAACCAGCCCGTAAGAAAAATCATCCTGAGCCGGATAGGAAAATCTGGTTATGTACATGGCAGGCAGTATGCAGAGCATGCCAAGCGCCAAAACGACAGCAGCTTTTATTACTGTCAGATATTCAGTTAATCTTACACCAATAGTCTTAAGCCTGTCTTTCATCCTGTTTCTCTGCCATTGATCGCTGCCAATATTTAACAACTGCATTCGCGATAAAATAATAAACACATGCTACCATGATCGTAACCGCTATATATATAAATACATTTATCCAATTCCATTCAGAGCTTGTCTTTAACAGATTGCCCAATATGATCATCACAGTGAAGTGTGAAAGATACATGGAATAGCTTATCTTATCAAGTCCTTTAACAATAAACGTATCATTGAGTCTGTTAAATGATCGGTTTTGTGAAGCCAAAACAATGCCTGCAGCAAACAGAGCAACAAACCAGAAGTCATATTCACCGTCTTCAATAAGTAAGGCGAATGCCAGAACACCTGCAAATATACCTGTCTCCGCTATCGTACGTATGATAGCCGGTATGTTTTCAATAACAGCTTTATTTTTTTTCGCTATCAGGTAACAGTATGTTCCGATAGTTAACCCCATAACCGCCCTTATCAGAGCCGAATTTAAAAGGAACCCTTCCGTATGGTAAAAATTCTCAAGCCTGCCATATTCTCTGAACATGTAAGAAAAACACAGCATGATCAGAAGCGGTCCTATAAACCTCAGAAAAACAATTCTGCATCTTTTTATCAAAAAGTATATGATATAGCTTCCGATAAGCAGTGCTGACACGTACCACGCCGGATTATTCAGATACGGAAATGTATTTGTACCTATGCTCTGGAGCATAAAAAGTTCAAGCCAGTTGGGAATGATGATCTTAAAGATATTCAGGCCCTTCAAAAAAGAGCGCAATATCGCCATTATCATAAAAGCTATAAAGTACTCGGGATATAATCTTATGATCCTTTTCTTTATGTATCCAAGTTCATCCTCATCCGGAGAATTTTCTATATGCTGCATCATAAGAAAGCCTGACAGTATAAAGAAAAACTCAACCGATATATACCAATGATATTTGAACATGGGATATTTACTGTAGAAAGGTGTACCGTCCACAAAGTGAAACAACATGATCGCAAGGGTAAAGACTATTCTCCATATGCTGAAACTGTTATTCATGTATCTGCTTTTGCCTGAATCCATCCTTCAATCCATCTCCTCTTAACTCTATTCCTTTGACACTTCCCGGATAAGGTATAGACGGGAAAGGTTCATATCCTGTCTGATCTCCCTGAATCGGTGCGGCAAATTCCGTGTCATCCAGAAAAACACTGTACGTCTCTTTATTATCATAATCATCCTGAATGATCACATTCGGAAATCTCACACCAAAAACAGCAGAGTAACCAAAGAATAGTATCATATAAGCTGTGGCTGTGGCATATCTTATCAGATTTAAAATGATCTTTTTATTTTTGTATACTTTGTCCGATGACAAAAAAACTTTAAATATATCCGCAAATGCCAGGCACGGAATGCTGATCATGTATATTGTCCCGTATCTTGGTAACGGTGCCGAAAACATCCAAAAGAAAAAACCGCTCATGCAAACAAAAATCAAAACCACATACGACAGATTTTTCCCTTCACGTCTCTTGCTTACCAGGCCTGTAACCAGATACACGATGGATATGACTGTCAGTACCGACAGTACTTTCCAAAGAATATTTATGCTTGAAAACCATGTACCGATCCATTGCCATATATGCTCATCATTACGTGAAACGTTCAGTGTCCCTCTACCCCATGCGATTATCTCGGCCATGTCTCCTTGTAAGATCTTTTCAGGCATGATCCAATCGAGTTTTTTGATCCCGGACATTTTATATGGATATAACATGTATCCTGACGTAATGATATTTCTTACAATATACGGAATAACGATCAAAATACCAGAAATTATATATTTAAAAATATCTCTTACCTTTTTTTCTTTTATCAGTATAACTGCCGGACAGACAGTCAATAACGCAAACACACCGACAGAGACCTTAAGCGTCATCGCATATACGGTCAGCAAACATAAATAAGCATAGGGATCCGCACTCTTTATGTCATTTTCACAAAATTCCGACCATTTTATGATTATGTAAAATGTCAACAGTAATGCAACCGTATCGGTATTTGGTGAGGAAACATGAAAACTGTCGTAAAAAACATATAACAATGTCCCGCATTTTAATACATCGGACAGTCCGGGCTTTTTATCGGCTTTATTTCCCAGAGAAGTCATTATATATATCAGCATGAAAAGCGTAAAAAAGCCATTCATGGCATGCAGTGACCTTCCTAAAAGCCATTTAAAACTAAACAAAGCCTGTAAAGGCATATAAGCACTGTTATAAGCCAGCCTGAAATGAAGATTGCCAAGTCCCGGCACTACACCGTAATCCTCTATCCAGTGTATAGCCTGTGCATGATAAAGGTACGTATCATAATGCTGCGGAACTATCGCTGTCCACAATACTACGGCGATGGTCACCATAATAAACGCAGGAATACTCTGTTTGTTTAAAACCGTTCCGAAAAGATCAACCCATTTTTTATATATATGCCTTTTACGGTAAAAAAAGTAACCCGAGATCAAGATCCAGATAACAGCAAGACATGCAAAGGCAGCCTTTCCAACGCCGGAAAAAAGACTGTAGATCTGACTGAAAATATTACAGCAGCACAATCCCCCTATTAAATTCATATCCCATGATATGAATTCTTTTTCGCCCCAAAAACAGTGGCAAAAGAAATGCCCTATGGTCATCGTTATCATGGTAACGATCAGAAATATTGCAACAACGGTCAACATATCCTTATCTCCCGTGTATTATTTTCCGGCTTAATCGATATTAGCATCATCTTACTATACAATACTCTTTATAGTCTCCTTTGATCCGTAAAGCTCCGAGTGTACCTCCGACTGCAGGTGCAATAAGATAATCTGCCCTTGCCAACATATATGTAGTGATCAGGTATGATTCCATATCTGCGATCTTATCAATATTACCCTTGTCGTACAACTCACTAAGCCACTGCTTACCAACATCAGATGTTTCATAGGTTTTTGCCTCGGTATAGTATAGCTTTTCGGAATACTTTTCCTTCATAAAATCTAAGGCCTGTGTATCCTCCGTCGCCAGATATATCCTGTCAAAAGGCCCCCATTCACTCAGTTTTTCCTCTACAACAGCTGCTGTATCGGCAGCTGACCGTACATTCGCATGATCCTTTGGTTTTGCTGTGACAAAATCTGTTCCTCTGATCTTTACGGCTAAAACCTTATTTTTGTTAAATCCTATCCTTTCGCTCTCACGATCTACGAGCCCCCGCATCTTATCATTCAACACTATATACTTGGTGTATACTCGATGACTATCCGCCAGGTCAGGTCCTCCTTTGAGTTCCTTTAATGCGGATGCCTCCCAGTCTCCTGCTGACATCTCCACATGCCGGCTCTTATATACTTCTTCTATATCAACATCTGCCGGTTGTACAAAAAAGTCCTCCCAGATGTTTCTCTTACCGACATTCTCATCGGAAGTAAAGTATTTATTTGGATAATACTTCCAATCGATCACCGGTTCGAAACCTGATCGCTCGGCAATCTTCAGGTGATATACAATATAATTGATCACCGCAAAAAGTCCCATGTTTTCCTGCGGGCATCTGATCACGTAAAAGGTTCTGTCAGGATTCCTGTTTCCCATTCTCGCACTGCATCTGTAGCAGATATTGTGAAACAAAGCAGCTCTGACTCTTCTGCATATTCTGTTGTTCTTATTGATCAACTTTCTCGAAATAATGAAATTATATATCTTGAGAATTATGCCGTTGAAATACTGTATACACACGTTAAATACTTTCCCGTAATCCTTTTTTATAGTAATCTATGGCCTTTTGTATGCCCTGTTCAAATCTGACTTTGGGGACGAATCCGGTATCCGCAGTCAGTTCGACAATGCTCACGCAGGAACTGAATGTTTTTTCCGATAAAACCGGCTTGTCACCAATCCCCAAAGGAAGTTTCGGATCTATTATGTCCCTGATCGTTTCAACATAATATCTTAACGGATGGTATTCTCCGCTTCCGATAGCATAGGTTTTTTCAGACAATCCTTTTTCACCGATCAGTCTGAGTGCTCTGACCACTTCACCGACATAAAGGAAATCCCACATCTGAGTAAGATAGCCGTATGAAGGTCTTTCGCCGTTCAAAAGCGTCCTGATTGTGTAGGTAAGTATATTGTTATCTCTTCTGCCTTCGCCGTAAGTACTGGGAATGACCACCCAGTTAAACGGCATTCCTATGCTTCTTGCCCATGTTTCCAGCATATAGTGTGCTGCGGTTTTAGCTGCTCCGTAAAGATCATTTGGAGTCTGTTTTGCATCAACATCCATTACGTCTTCGCAAAACGAATACTCTGCGACCGTCCCTGTGGCAATAAACCTCCCGGCATGAATGATGGATGCCAGTTCAAGCATTTCCATGGCAAAGTCTATGTTATGAACCTGAACGACCCTGTCATTCTTCTTTTCCGGAGCAACACCTTCCCACGCAAGATGATAAAAAGCATCCACTTCATATCCTTCACTTGCTAAACTTTCATACTCCGGTGAATGATATTCGATGACTTCAACACTTTTATCAAATCTTTCTCTGGCAGATCTCTTATCTCTCACAAGAGCGATGACCTTAATGTCATGTGCCAGCAATTCATTTATAAAATGAGAACCGATGAAACCTGTTCCACCGGTTATGACAACTGTTTTCAAGTTATACCTCACGTTTCATGTTTATGCGTTCTTTTTCCACTACTATCGGGTGATTCATGGTCCTTAAATTTATATTGGCTATATACTCTCCCAAAAATCCCAGGAAGAATATCTGTACTCCGCCAACAAAAAATATCCCTATAAGTATAGCTGCCGTACCGACACTGTAATAATCCCAATATATTATCTTGATGATCAATGTGGCTATAGCGATTATTACGCATAGCAGACTTAATATCGTACCTATAAAGGTCGCCATTCGCAATCCTGCCTTGGATGAAGAAGTAATGCCCAGCATAGCCACATCGTAGTATTTCATGAGATTAAAACTGCTCTTACCCTCTTTTCTTGTTTCCTGTGTGTACTCTATTTCAGCCCTGTCAGGTCCCATTTCCGCAACCAATCCTCTAAGGTACGGTAACGGATCCTTAAGGTCTCTCAGTTCTTTTATAAAAGATGCATCATACAAGCCAAAACCGTCATACTGTTTTATATGCTCAACATCGGACACTTTGTCCATAAGCTTGTAGTATATTCCCCTGACACAATACATAAGCGGGTTTTCTTTACTCTTGTTTTTTATCCCTACTACAATTTTATATCCCTCTTCCCATTTTTTTATAAAATCGGGAATTATTTCCGGAGGATCCTGCATATCCGCATACATTAATACTGCGCAATCACCTTCTGCCTGTGAAAGACCGTAAAAAGTAGATTTGGAAAATCCGAAATTAGTATTGTTGAATATCGCCTGAACCCTGTTATCTCTGCCACATAAGTCTCTTATAATGTCTCTGGTCCTGTCTTTTGACGCATTATCGATATACAGGATCTGAAATGAATGTCCCTCAACAGATTCCTCAAATACTTTCTTTACCCTTTCATAGGTTTTGACGATATTCTTTTCTTCATTATATGTCGGTATAACAACTGTGATAGTACTCATGCTCTGCCTCTCAGCAATTTAGCTATTCTTTCTATTACTTCCGGTTCCAGGTCCGGATATATCGGTAAAGTCAGGACAGAATCACTGACACTCCTTGCAACTTTACATCCGTGGCTGTCATATTTACCCTTATATGCTTCGAAATCACATGTAAGCGGATAGAAATACTTTCTCGGGAAAATATTATTTTTAGTTAGTAACTCAAAAACTTCGTTTCTGTTCATCCCATATTTTTTCTCATCTATGATAACAGGGAAATATGCGTAATTGTGCTTAACATTTTTTTGCTCATGCCAGGTTACGATGCCTTCTATGTCATCAAGCATTTCATGATAGTATTCCACTATCTTTCTTCGCTTTATTATATTCTCTTCAATATATCTTAGATTACATATTCCCATTGCTGCCTGAAACTCGTTCATCTTGGCATTGGCTCCGACAGCTTCAACACTTTCAGCTCCCCTTATTCCGAAATTCTTCAGATTATACAGCTTTCTTCCAAGTTCTTCATCAGAAAAACATATGCACCCACCCTCTATGGTATTGAAAACCTTTGTGGCATGAAAGCTGAAAATTGACGCATCGCCAAAACTTCCGATACCTTTACCGTTGTATGTTTCTCCAAAGGTATGTGCAGCATCATATATAACCTTAAGTCCGTGTTTTTTTGCTATGGCATCGATCTTTTCCACATCACATATATTTCCATAGACATGAACAGGTAATATGGCAGTGGTCTTATTGGTTATGAGTTCCTCAATTTTCTCGGGATCGATCGTATAGTCTTCTTCTCTGATATCACAAAAAACCGGGGTCAGGCCATTCCTTACGATCGCATGAGTCGTAGACGCAAAAGTAAACGGAGTAGTGATCACTTCTCCGCTCAGTTCAAATGCCTGCAACGTCATCTCCAAAGCCATATG